>JADLHR010000152.1 GCA_020848665.1 Anaerolineae bacterium | reverse complement strand
GTGCTCAGCGAGCAGGCCAGCGCCGCGCCGAGCAGCGCAACGATCAGCAGCAGGAAACGGATATGGCTCATGGCGCCCTCGGTGTCGGTTAACCGTCTGGTCATCAGCAGGATTATAGCAGACTGAACCTGACGCCTGCCTGACTCGCGGCGCGCGGCTGGCCGCCGGGTCCCTGGCGCACGCCGCAGGCTCAGCTTGCCAATCGGCAGGCGACGCGGCACAATCAGGCCGCTTGCTGGCAGAGTGACGAGTAGCGAGGCGCGCGAGACGATGGCAGAACAGAAACCGCTGCAATTCTTCTACGGCGGCCAGGCGGTGATGGAAGGCGTGATGATGCGCGGGCAGTATGTCGCGGCGGTCGCGGTGCGCAAGCCCGCCCGCGACGAGTTGCTGCTCCGCCCGCACGCGGCGGACGAGGTGGCGCGCTATGCGATTGCCCGGCCGGGCGGCGGCGTAACCGTCGAAGGCGTGCAGATCGTAGGCAGTTACAGCGGCGCGCTGGCGACCGAGCACAAGCCTGGCGCGGTCGAGCTGAAGGAGATTCCCCTGAGCGCGACGCTTTACCGGGGCCGGATCGCGCGCTGGCCGTTCGTGCGCGGGCTGATCGGGTTGTGGGATGCGCTTGGCTTGGGCACGCGCGCGCTGCTCTGGTCGTCGGACGTGGCGTTTGAAGAGGAAGAGGTTGATTTCTCGTTCGAAGGCGCGGCGGGTCTGGGTATGGTTGTCGTGTCGCTCGGATTGGGGATCGGGTTGTTCTTCGTGCTGCCCGCAGCGATCTCAGCGGCGGTGCGCAGCCTGACCGGTATCGATAGCAAGCTGATGGCCGACGTGGTCGAGGGCGTGATCAAGCTGTCGATCCTGATCGGCTATATCTGGGGCATCGGACGGCTGCCGGATGTCAAGCGACTGTTTGGCTATCACGGCGCCGAGCACAAGACGATCAATGCGTATGAGGCGGGCGCGGACCTCACGCCGGAGTCGGTGGCGCGCTACCCGATCGAGCACCCGCGCTGCGGAACGGCCTTCCTGCTGACGCTGGTCGTGCTGTCGGTCGCGATCCACATCATCACCGGGCGGCCTGACGGGCTGCTGAGCCTGCTGGCCTCGCGCGTGCTGCTGATCTTTCCGATTGCGGGGCTGGCCTACGAGGTGATCCGCTTCACGGCCAAGCACCTCGACAACCGCTTTATCCGCTGGATCATCAAGCCGAACCTGGCGCTGCAAGGGCTGACCACGCGCGAGCCGGACGAGTCGATGCTCGAAGTCGCGATCGCGGCGCTGGAGCGCGTGCTGGCCGCCGAGCGGGCCGCGCTGCCCGTCGCCGAGCCTGCGACCACCGGCGCGGCGGTTACGTCCGGCGCGGGGGATTGACGCTCAGCCCTATCCAGGTTTATCCGCGAGCAATAGCAGCGCCGCGCTGCGCGGCAGCTCCTCGATCACAATCCGCGCATGGAAGCCTGCCGCCTCAACGCGGGAGAGTATGGTATCCGGCCACGGCCCGCGCTGCCCCGTGACGCGGTAGGCGAGGTTAAGCGCCCTGCGCGCCGCGCCGCCGCCCGTCAACACGCCGTTGAAGACCACGATCATACGCCCGCCCGGCGACAGCACGCGAAAAGCCTCCGCCAGCGTCTCCGGTTCCACGATGAACTCGGTCGGAAAAGTGCTGATCACCGCCGGGAAGCACCGATCGGCGAACGGCAGCGCCTGCCCGCGCCCGCGCACCAGCGGCGCCGGGAGATGGCTGCGATGCAGCTTGCGACGCGCCAGCCGTCCCATCGCCGGGCTGAGATCGAGCGCGACGGTGCGATAGGCGGCGCGGCGCAAGACACGTTGAAGCTCGCCGGTCCCATGCGCCAGCTCTAGCACAGTCGCGCCGGGCGGGGCGGTCAGGTAGTTAAGCGCGGTCCGCTGCCAGCGCCACCACTCGCCCCGGCTGGCGAGCCACGCGACCGCGTCGTAGGCGAACGCCAGCTTGTTGTAAAGCAGCCGGAAGCCGAAACGCACCAGCCCCCACCAGGCGTACGCGGGCAAGCCGCGAAAAGAGACACGGGTGTTCATCTTATCTCATTTTCCTGGGGCGCGGGGCTGGACAAGCGCGCGCCAGACGGTACAATCCTGGGCCGCTGGTCACGCGGCTGACAGCCGGACCCCCGTGCTGTATAATCAGCCTGCGTTATCGGTTTTTCCTGTAGACTCGCGCGCCGCGCGGGCGGCGCCACACACGCACCTGTTTTCACGAGGAGACAGCCCTATGCCCTATCTCTGGCGCTCGATGCGGGCCGCCGCGCTGGCGGCGCTCGCCCTGACGTTGACGCTGACCCTGGCCGCGCCGCTCAGCCTGGCCCAGGAAGATGATACCACCGTTGTGATTCAAGGCTCGCTGCAGCTTGAGGCGCTGGTGCGCGCGCTCCGCGACGCGTATGTCGAGGCCGCGCCCGACGCCGACGTTCAGATTGACCCGCAGGGGCAGAACACCGGCTTCGAGGCGCTGTGCAGCGGCGCGACCGACATCGTGATGGCGACCGCGCCGATCGCCGACGCTGAGATCGCGCGCTGCGCTGGGCAAGGGCAGGATTTTATCGAGACGGTGCTGGCCTACCAGGCAGTCGTGCTGCTCGCGCTGGAATCAGCAGGGCTGACGTGTCTGAGCCGGGGTCAGGTTGAAACGCTGTGGTCGCTGGGCGGCCCCGCAAATCAGACCTGGGCTGATCTCGGCTCGGCAACGCTGGCTGGCCCGCTGAGCTTCGCCGGGCCGCAGGCGTCCAGCCCGCCCGCCAATCTGCTGCGCGCGCTGCTGCCCGCGGGCGAACTGCGCGACGATCTCCAGACCTATGACGACGCGGCGGCGGTCGCGGCAGCGGTCACGGCGCAAGACGCCCCGGCGCTCGGTTTTGTGTCGCTGGCCGACTACGAGGCCCAGCCGCTCGAAGGCGCGGTGGCGCTCAGCATTTCCGGCGATACAGGCGCATGCGTCCCGCCGAGCCTGAGCACGCTCGAAGACCGCAGCTATCCGCTGGCGCAGACCGCTTATCTCTACGTCAACGCGGCCAGCGCCCAGCGCGAGCCGGTCCAGCGGTTCCTGGAGTTCGCGCTGACGAACGAGGCTGGCGCGGCAGCGGTAAACCCGGCGCAAGGCTATCTGGCGCCGACGGCTGCAACGCTCAACCTCGGCCTGAACAACGTGCTGAACGGCACGGTGGGCCGCACCTTCACCCGGCCTGTGACGCCGGTGAACGTCGCGGCAACTGAGGCGGGCACTATCTCAGTCGCGGGCACGTCGCTGCTGGCCGGTCTGACCAGGGACATCGCCAGTGAGTTTACCGCGCAATACAGCCAGGCGCAGGTCGAGCAGACCACGCTCGGCGACACGGCGGGCTGGCAGGCGTTCTGCACCGGCGCGGCGGATGTGCTCCAGACCGCGCGCGAGGCGACCAGCGAGGAGCGCGCACTGTGCGCGGAAAGCGGGATTGAGCCGCACCTGATCGAGCTGGGCTACGAAGCGGTCGTGTTTGTGGTTCCGGCGGCCAATGACTGGCTGACCTGCCTCAACGCTGAGACGTTTGAGGCGATCTATGGGCGGGGCGCCGAGGACCGTCCGGCGGTCGAGTCCTGGAACGCAGTTGATGCTAGCTGGCCGGAGACCGCGCCGCTGCTGGTCGTGCCACCGCTCAGCACCGGCGAGACGGACTTCGCGGCGTTCCGCCTGCTGGGGCGGCCCGACTTCCTGATGCGCGAGGACGTAGTCAGCAGCGGCGATCCGCTCTATCGTGCGCAAGGTGTCGCCAACACCGATAACGGCCTGACTTACCTGTGGTGGAGCGCCTTCCAGGGCAGCGCGGCGGACGTAAATCTGGTCGCGATCGACGCCGGGCAAGGGTGTGTCGTGCCGTCGCCGGAGACCTTCGCCGATGGCAGCTACGCGCTGGCCTACCCGGTGCGCTACGCCTTCAGCCCGCTCGCGCTGTCGAAGCCGCTGGTGCGCGCCTTCCTGTGGCAGTTCTACGACGCCGCGACAATCGAGCGGCTGAGCGAAACCCCGTTCGCGGGGCTGGACCTGGAGCAGTTGGCCGGACCGCAGCGTGACGCGGCGTTCGATTTCCTGGCCGGGTTCGAGGCGCTGCCGAATGAGCCAGAAGCGACCGAGGAGCCTGCCGCCGAAGTCACGCCGGAAGCGACAGAAGCTGCAACTGAATCTGCCGAGGAAGCGACTGAGGAGCCGGCCGTCGAGGCGACGGAAGAAGCGCCCGCCG
>JADLHR010000151.1 GCA_020848665.1 Anaerolineae bacterium | reverse complement strand
TTCCAGGCCATCCCCCCATCCTTCCGACCTGCGGTCGGCTTTCCTTCCCCCAGAACGAGGGAAGGAAAAAAAGCCGGATGGTCTCCCCTTCCCTCATTTTGGGGGCAAGGGGCCGGGGGATGGGGGGCTTCTCTGGGGTGCAAGTTCATAACACGCTCTAGCGTTTCGGCGCTCCTGCGCCTGCATCAGCATATGCAAACAGCCCCCAATAATCTGGAGGCTGTTTGCGCTCATAACGCAAGCCGCGCCTGCTGTTATTCGATTTCCATGATCAACGGGCGCGCGATCGGCTGTCCACCGGCCTCGATCATGCGCACCGGCCAGCCATACATCGCGGTCAGCGCTTCGGGCGCCTGGTCCCCGGCGCGGACCAGCACTGAGTCCTCGCTCTTGGTCCCGGTGATCGACGGATTCCAGGCGCAGATCATCCCGGCTTCGAGCGTGAATGACTCGGCGGCGGTGGCAATCACCTCACGCGCGTTATAACCCGCCACGCCGCCCTGGTGGTGGAGCTTCCACTCGCCATCGAATCCGGTGCGGGCGTAAGCATCCTGCGCGATACGGAAGATGTCGCCGAGCGCCGCGCCTGGCTGCGAGGCGGCGATCATCGCCGCGTCTATCTCGGCGCAGGCGTTCATCTTGCGACGCAGATCGTCCGGCAGCGGCCCGAAATGCACCAGCCGCGTGAGCGAGCAGACCAGCCCGGCCTGCCGCCCGCAAAGTACCAGCATCGCGTAGCGGTCGATGATCTTGCCGGTCGGCAGCGGGTGGCGCACGTTGTAGACGCGCTCGTCCGACGCGACCAGCACGACGATCGGGGTGATGTTGAAGCGGCGCGTCTCGTAGCTTAGCGCGGCGGCGGCCTCAGCCTCGCTCATGCCGGGCGATACGCGGTTCGCGGCGCGCTGCATCGCTTCGGCGCAGTTAATGGCTAGCGTGCGGAAGCGATCCTGCTCGACCGGCAGCAGGCGCGTGCGCACCCTCGTCAGCGCGCCGGTCAGATCAACTGCGCCAGGAAGCGGAAAATCGACGCCGAGCGGGTCGCCCGGCGGGCGCTGGCCCGGCTCATACCAGGGTGAAACGTGAAACGCAAAGCCGCGTTCTTCCAGACGATCTTCAGCGCGCAGGCGCGGCGCCTCGATTGTGTCCGTCCACAGCGCGCACGTATCGCGCGTGATCACGACGCTGGCGACGCCGAGCGCGGCGGCGATATTGACCGCGACATCCACGCCGCCGGTTATCCAGGCGACGTTCTCGGCGCGGCGCAGCCACAGCGCCGCGACGCCGCGCTCGTCCATCAGCGTGCGCACGCGCTCCAGCTTGGTGGAGAGTTCATCGGAAACCGGCATATAAAGCTCCTTTCGAGGAAGTGAAATCTCTTTCAAAGCGCCGCTCACTATAAGAGTAGCTGATCCTGGCGCAGGGGGGTATGCGCCCTTGCCAGGGGGTCTGCTGCGAGATAGCACTCTTACCTTGACAGTGCTAATTTTGGGCGTAGAATTAGCAATTGCTGACGGAGACTGCCAATCTTGCGGACTTCTGATGCGCGTTATACGTGTTTCTTATGCAAGTGCGGTAAAGATCGAAGCGTGGCAGTGATCTCCCCGTCCAGGCGCGGCGTGGTAACCAAACGCCCCCTGACGTTGGTTCCGGGACAGTTGCCCAGCGGTCTGATCTCGCTTACGCAAGCGACGGTAAACACACAAGCAGAGGAGTCAGTTACCCATGCCCAAACAACTCGTTTTCGATCAAGAAGCGCGCACCAGCCTGAAGGCCGGGATTGACATCCTGGCGAAGGCTGTCATGACGACGCTCGGCCCCAAGGGACGCAACGTCGCCATCGACAAGAAATTCGGCGCGCCGACCATCACCCACGACGGCGTATCGGTGGCGAAAGAAATCGAACTTGAAAATCCGTATGAGAATATGGGCGCCCAGCTTCTGAAAGAAGCCGCGACCAAGACCAACGACATCGCCGGTGATGGCACGACGACCGCGACCGTGCTGGCCTACTCGATGGTGACCGAGGGCCTGCGCAACCTGGCAGCGGGCGCCAACCCGATGCTGCTCAAGCGCGGTATGGACGCCGCGGCGGATGCCGTTTCCAAGGCTATCAGCGGGATGGCGATTGACATCAGCACCAAGGAAGAGATCGCCTCGGTGGCTGCTATCAGCGCCCAGGACCGTGAGATCGGTGACCTGATCGCGGACGTGATGGACAAAGTCGGCAAGGACGGCGTCATCACTGTCGAGGAAAGCAAGGGCCTGGCGTTCGAGACCAATTACGTCGAGGGGATGCAGTTCGACCGGGGCTATATTTCGCCCTATTTCATCACCAGCCCCGACACGATGGAAGCCGTCATCAACGACGCCTACATCCTGATTCACGACAAGAAAATCTCGGCGGCGTCGGACCTCGTGCCGATTCTTGAGAAGCTGCTCCAGATCGGCAAGCGCGAGCTGGTGATCATTGCCGAGGATGTGGACGGCGAGGCGCTGGCGACGCTGGTGCTCAACAAGCTGCGCGGGATGCTTAACGTCCTGGCCGTCAAGGCGCCGGGCTTCGGTGACCGCCGCGAGGCTATGCTGGGTGACATCGCGGCGCTGACCGGCGGCACGGTGATTACCGAGAAGCTAGGCCGCAAGCTCGACTCGGTCATGCTCGATGACCTGGGCCGCGCGGGTAAGGTCGTCTCGACCAAGAACGAAACAACCATTGTGGAAGGCGCTGGCGACGAGAAGGGTATTCGCGGGCGCATCGAGTCGATCCGGATCGAGATCGAGAACTCCACCAGCGACTACGACCGCGAGAAGCTCCAGGAACGCCTGGCGAAGCTGAGCGGCGGTGTGGCGGTCATCGGCGTCGGCGCGGCGACCGAGACCGAGCTGAAGGAAAAGAAGCATCGCGTGGAAGACGCGCTGAGCGCGACGCGCGCAGCGGTCGAGGAAGGCATTGTGCCCGGCGGCGGCGTGGCCCTGATCAACGCGATCCATGCCCTGGACGACCTGCATCTGGATAACGACGACGCCAATACTGGCGTCCAGATCGTGCGTCGCGCGCTCCAGATGCCAATGCGTGGCATCGTAACGAACGCGGGTCTCGACGGCGGCGTGGTGCAGCAGCAGGTCATCAACGAGCAGAAGGCTCAGAAGAACACCAACATCGGCTACGATGTGATGACGGGCGAGTTCGTTGACATGATCAAAGTCGGGATCATCGACCCCGCGAAAGTGACTCGCGGCGCGCTGGAGAACGCGACCAGCATCGCCGGGATGATGCTGACGACCGAAGCGCTGATCACCGACCTGCCTGAGAAGGAACCGCCTATGCCGATGGGTGGCGGCGGCATGGACGGGATGATGTAAGATTTGCCGGGGCGGTTTGATCCACCCCGATCGGGCCGGGGACAGCGCGCGCTGTCCCCGGTTTTGTTTTCGGGCGGCGGGGAGTTCTCCGGCGGTTCGATTGGCAAGTTTGCGCCGGAGGCGCGTATATTCATGCGGAAGCTCCGTGTAGATTCTTGCAGCAGAAAGAAACCCAGAAAGAGCAGAAATGGAACCCATACAGCAATTACAGGCGCACCTGGTGGATGTTATCCGCCTGAGCCAGATCGGCGCGGTCCTGGGGTGGGATCAGCAGACCATGATGCCGCCGGGAGGGGCTGAGGCGCGCGCTGAGCACCTGGCAACGATCTCCAAAGTCACGCACGAGATGTTTGTGGATGACAAGACCGGCCGGCTGCTCGAAGAAGCCGAGCGCGCGGCCCAGGGGATGGACGGCGACAGCTTCGAGGCTGCGCTGGTGCGTGTTGTGCGCCATGACTATGACCTCGAAACCAAGCTACCGACCGCGCTGGTCGAGGCCATCGCGCGGGAGACAGCCCGCGCGCACGAAGTCTGGGTGAAGGCCCGCGAGGCGAGCGATTTCGCCGCCTTCGCGCCCACGCTGGAACGAATCTATAACCTGATGCGCCAGAAGGCTGAGGCCCTTGGCTATGAGGATCGCCCTTACGACGCGCTGCTCGACCAGTTCGAGCCGGGGATGAAGACTGCGCACGTCGCCGAGGTGTTCGCTGGGCTGCGCGACGAGCTGGTGCCCTTCGTGCAGCAGGTCTTCGACCGGCTCGACGCCGTCGATCACTCGATGCTGCATCTGCACTATGATGTCGATAAGCAGGCGGCGTTTGGGCTGGACGTGATCAGAAAACTCGGCTACGACTTCGAGCGCGGGCGCCAGGATAAGGCCGTCCACCCGTTCACGACCAACTTCTCGATCAACGATGTGCGCATCACGACCCGTTATCTGCCGAATTTCCTGCCTTCGGCGCTGTTCAGCTCGGTCCACGAGGCCGGGCACGCGCTCTACGAGCAGGGCAGCGATCAGCGGCTGGAAGGCACCCCGCTGGCAGGCGGCACATCGCTCGGCGTGCACGAAAGCCAGTCGCGCCTGTGGGAGAACCTGGTCGGGCGTGGCAAGCCCTTCTGGCAGCACTTCTACCCGCAGCTTCAGCAGACCTTCCCGGAGCAGCTAGGCGGGGTCGATCTCGCTGCGTTCTACCGCGCGATCAACTTCGTCTCGCGCTCGCTGATCCGCGTCGAGGCCGACGAAGTGACCTACAACCTGCATATCATGCTGCGCTTCGAGATGGAGAACGACCTGCTCGAAGGCAAGCTGGCATTCAGGGATGCGCCCGACGCCTGGAACGCCAGGATGCAGCAGTACCTCGGCGTCACACCGCCCAGCGACCGGGAAGGCATTTTGCAGGATGTTCACTGGTCATCCGGGCTGGTCGGCTACTTCCCGACCTACGCGCTGGGAACGCTGCTCTCGGTCCAGTATTGGGATAAGGCGCTGGCCGATGTGCCGTCGATCCCTGACGACATCGCGGCGGGGAACTTCGCGCCGCTGCTCGACTGGCTGCGGACCAATATCCACGTCCACGGGCGCAAGTACCTGCCAGCGGAGCTGACGCAGCGCGTGACCGGCGAGCCGCTGCAATATCGCTCGTTCATGCGCTATCTGCGCGCCAAGTACAGCGAGATCTACGGGCTGTAAATCTCGCCTGCAAACGCAAAAAACGCCCTGGATGCGCTCCGGGGCGTTTTGATTCGCGGGAAGTTTGCCAGCCCGGGGCCGCGCCTACCGCCCGTAGAGCCAGTTCAGCAGGCGGCGCAGCACCCCCGGTTTTTTCGGCTCCTGCACCAGCGTATTGCCGCAGTTGTCGATCACAATTTGCAGCAGCCGCCCGCTGCGCTGCGCCTCCGCCAAATCCATTTTCGAGTTGCGCGGAATCAGGAACGCGCGCAGCCAGCGGCCCTCTTTGGCGGCCTGAATACGGAGCAGCTTCCACTCGTCATCGTAAAGCTGCGTGTTGTAGAGCAGAAGCTGGTACTGGTCAGAGGGCGATAGCTCGCCGCGCTGCTGCGCGAAATCATACGCTGGCTGGGCCGCTTCGCTCTCGACGGCGACGCGCGGCGGCGCGCTGGGCGGAGGGGCGGGCGGCGAATAATCCGGCTCGACCAGGGAACGCTGCGGCGCGCGCCGTCCCGTCCCGGCCTTGGTATGGCCGTTGTTGCTGCCGGAGCGGACCGCCGGGATCGGCCGGTACGAGTCGCCAGGGGTCATGTCCTCGATCTCGTGGATCGGGCGACCATCGTGCAGGGGGGTGTCGCGCAGCGGCGGCGCCTCGGGCGTTGCGTCGTAGATCAGCGGCTCATAGGTCCGCTCGTAACTGTCGTGGATGGGCGAAACGCCCGCCACGCCGTCGGCAATATCCTGCTCCAGATCGTAATCGCTGGGATCGCGCAGGGATGCGCCGCGCACGGGGAAGGCGCTCTGTTCAGAGGGAAGCGTCGAATGCGGTTTCCAGCTTGATTCAGGGCGAGACGACGCCAGCCGGCTGGGTGCTCGATGGATATCGCGCGTCATACTCACGCACTCCTCAGGTAATCTAGCGCCCGGAATGTGGTCATTGCATCAGCCCGTACGATCTGCCTGGGGAAGCGAGGATACCAGCGTTCTGACAGCGGTTCAGGTCAATCACACGGGACATCGAGCCGGATAGACGCCTTCCATCGCTGCCCCTAGGGTCGGGCAGCCTGACCGCATTATACATGGTTTCAAACGATTGCAGTGGAACGCCCGTTCAGATTCGCTAACTTTTAAGCTTGCTTTTCTGCGAATTCACATATTTTTCACATACGTTACCCAAACATGTTTCAAACGTACAGCCATTCTAAGCGAATTCGCCAGCCAGCGCAAGCGGCCTCGCCTGGATGGAAAGCAGCATTTTGGGCGGATTCCGGCATGTGGCATCCGGGCGCATCTCCAGACTGCTACTGCGCGCCGCCGGGCAGGCGAAACTGCTGCGCATGGTCGATCCAGCGGGCCGGGTCGGCGGGCAGACGGTGCGCGCCCTGCGCCAGCAGGCTGCGGTTCCCGGCGGCGTCGCCTGGCCCAACGAGCACTGCTCGCCCGTAAGCGTGCGCAAAACGCGCAGCGTGCAGGCTGCCGCTGTCGATCCCGGCCTCGATGACGATCACAATGTCTGCCAAGCCGGCGATCAGGCGGTTGCGCGCGACCAGCGCCGGGCTGTTTGGCGCTGCGTCGGGATGCACCTCGGACAGCAGCGCCCCGCACGCGGCGATCTGGTCCGCCAGCCCGCTGTTCGACGGGGGATAAATAGTCGTCAGTCCGCTGCCGAGCACTGCCGCTGTGATCCCGCCGCGCAGCGCCCCGGCGTGCGCCGCCGTGTCGATCCCCAGCGCCAGCCCGCTGATGACCGTCCACCCGGCTCGCGCCAGGGTTTCGGCCAGTTCCGACGCCAGCGTGTGCGCAGCGCGGGTCGGGCGGCGCGTGCCGACAATCGCGGCGGCAGGCGCGCCATCGGA
>JADLHR010000150.1 GCA_020848665.1 Anaerolineae bacterium | reverse complement strand
GAGTCGGCGGTGCGCACCGACGGCTCGCTGGCCGACACCGTGATCATGACGCCCGCCGCCGACGGCGTCGCCCTGCTGCCGGGCGAGATGGGCACGCTGCACGGGCGGCTGGACGTGCACAACGCCGGTTATATGGCCGAGCGGCTGGGCGAAGTCTCGCTCAGCCGCTTCGTCGAGGTCATCACCGAAGCGGTCACCGAGAGCGGCTATCACCTGGACGACCTGCGCTTTCTCGGCATCACGCACATGAAGCGATCGTTCTATCAGGAGATTCTCAGCGCGGTCGGGCTGACGCCGGAGCAGTCGGTCTACCTGGAGCATTACGGTCACATTCAAAGCGTGGACCAGGCGCTCGCGCTGTCGCTGGGGCTGGAGCAGGGCAAAATCCGGCCGGGCGACCTGATCGTGCTGGCCGGAGCGGGAACGGGCTACACCTGGAGCGCGAGCGCCCTTCGCTGGGGCTAGGCGCCGCGCCGTGCGCAACATTACCTTGAGGGAGAGGATTTTTAGCATGGGCAAGCGTTTGGAAAGCCGCGTGGCGCTGATTACCGGCGCGGGACAAGGCATCGGGCGGGCGATCGCGCTGCGTTTTGCGGACGAAGGCGCGAAGGTCGTGGTGGTGGACATAGCCGAGGCCAGCGCCAATGCGGTCGCGGACGAGATCAAGGCCGCGGGGAATGAGGCGCTGGCGGCGGTGTGCGATGTGACGCAGCGCGATCAGGTCGGCGCGCTGGTCGAGCGCGTGCTGTCCGCCTACGGGCAGATCGACATCCTCGGCAACAACGCAGGCATCACGCGGGACGCGCGCCTGATCAAGATGACTGAAGAAGACTTCGACCGCGTGATCGATGTCAATCTGAAGGGCGCGTTCAATCTGGCGCAGGCCGTCGCGGGGCCGATGATCGAGCGCGGCTATGGGCGCATTATCAGCACCGCGTCGGTCGTGGCGCTGTACGGCAATTTTGGGCAGACGAACTACGTGGCGACAAAGGCCGGAGTTATCGGCATGACGCGCGTCTGGGCGCGCGAGCTGGGGCCAAAGGGCATCACCGCCAACGCGGTCGCGCCGGGCTTCATTGCGACCGATATGATCAAGACCGTGCCGGAGAAAGTGATCGAGGGCATGATCGAGCGCACGCCGGTGCGCCGCCTGGGCGCGCCAGAAGACATCGCCGCCGCCTATCTGTTCCTGGCGTCGGAAGAAGCGTCATTTGTCAACGGGATCGTGCTCAGCGTGGATGGCGGGCTGGTGATCTAGAGGCCGTTATGCACTTCGTGGTCTGGTTTCCAGGCCCCCCATCCTTCCGATCTGCGGTCGGCTTTCCTGCCCCCAGAACGAGGGAAGGGAAAAAGCCGGATGGACTCCCCTTCCCTCATTTTGGGGGCAAGGGGCCGGGGGATGGGGGGCTTCTCTGGGGCGCAAGTTCATAACACGCTCTAGCGTAAATCTCACCCCTCCACCCCAGGCCCTTTTGGGGTGAGGTCCGAGAAATGCATCAAGACGTCTTGGCTTGATTGTTCTCGCCGTTGGGCGACCGATGAACCAAAAATCGACGTTTATCACGGATTTTTTGCAGCGCCGGGCGCAGCTTTCGCCGGATAAGATCGCGATCCGCGACACAATCACCGGGCGCGACGTGACTTACGCCGCGTGGAACGCGCAGGCCAACCAGACCGCCAACTACCTGCGCGCGCTCGGCGTCGGGACCGGTGACCGCGTCGCAGTCTACGCCACGAACAGCATGGATTATCTCGACGTGTGGATGGCGTGCGGCAAGATCGGCGCGGTGCTGCAAAACCTTAACTGGCGGCTGGCGGTCGAGGAGCTGGACGCGCTGCTGCGCGACGCCGCGCCGGTCACGCTGATCTATTCCAGCGAGTTCGCCGCGAGCGTCAACCGGCTGCGCGACCGAGTGCCGAGCGTTCGTCACTGGATCGCGCTGGGCGAGCAGGCCGATCCCGGCGATCGCCATTTCTCCGAGCGTGACGCCTATCCTGGCGCGCTTTCCGCGCCGCGCCCCGATCTTGACTGGGACGCGCCCTGGGTGATCTGCTACACCGGCGGCACGACCGGCCTGCCGAAAGGCGCAATCCTCTCGCACGGCAACATGACGTGGAACAGCATCAACACCGTCATGTCCTGGCAGTTGGATTTCAACGACGTGGCGATCCTGAACTCGCCGCTGTTCCACACCGGCGGGCTGAACGTCTTTACGCTGCCGCTCATTCACTGCGGCGGGACGAGCATCCTGTGCGCCGGGTTCGACGCAGATCAGGTCTTCGATCTGGCGCAGGGCGGCGGGGTGACGCTCTTTTTCGGCGTGCCGACGATGTGGATCGTCTTACAGCAGCATCCGCGCTGGGCCGGGGCCGATTTTTCGCGGCTGAAGCTGGTGATCAATGGCGGCGCGCCCTGCCCGATGCCGGTCTTTGAGCGGTTCTGGGAGAAGGGCGTCGATTTCAAGACGGGCTATGGGCTGACCGAGGCCGGGCCGAACACCTTCTGGCTGCCGCAGGCGGATGTGCGCCGCAAGCCGGGCGCGGTCGGCCTGCCGCTGATGCATGTCGATGTGCGTGTCGTCCGGCCCGATGGCGCCGAGTGCGCCCCCG
>JADLHR010000149.1 GCA_020848665.1 Anaerolineae bacterium | reverse complement strand
GTGCTGCGGTTTATGCCGCACAAGGGCGCGCAGTTCGCGTACAAGCTGGTCGAGTCCGCAGTGGCGAACGCCGAGATGAATTTCGAGCTGAACCGGCAGGACTTGTTCGTCAAAACGCTCATGGCCGACGAAGGCCCAAGCCTCAAGCGAGTCAAGGCCGGGGCACGCGGACGCTACAAGCCGCGCGTCAAGCGTTTCACGCATCTCACGCTGGTCCTGAGTGAGCGTGTCGAGGAGTAGAAGTAAATGGGTCGAAAAGTCCACCCTGTAGGTTTTCGCCTCAAGATCAACCGTGACTGGTCGGCGCGCTGGTACGCCGAAGGCGAACGTTATACCAACCTGCTTCACGAAGACTTCCGCATCCGCCAGTTCGTGGAGAAGGAAGCGGAGCGCGCGGGCATCGGCAGCGTCGAGATCGAGCGCTACCCGAACCAGGTTCAGGTCACGCTCTTCACCGCCAAGCCGGGGATCGTGATCGGCCGCAAGGGCGAAAGCGTCAAGAAGCTGCGCCAGGGCCTCGAAGAGCTGACCAGCAAGAAGGTCAAGGTCGAGGTTGAGGAAATCGAGAAGCCTGACCTTGATGCCCGGCTGGTCGCGCTGAATATCGCCAGCCAGCTCGAGCGCCGCATCGGCCACAGCCGCGCCATGAAGCGCGCCGTCGGCCAGGCGATGCGCCAGGGCGCCAAGGGTATCAAGATTCAGGTAAGCGGACGCCTGGCGGGCGCCGAAATGGCCCGCCGCGAGTGGCAGATGGAAGGTCAGGTTCCGCGCCACACGCTGCGCTCCGACATCGACTATGGCACCGCCGAGGCGCTGACCACCTTCGGACGGATCGGCGTGAAAGTCTGGGTCTACAAAGGCGAGAAGCTGGCCGAAGAGCCGCGCGTGCCTGAGTCGACCGACGTTTACGTCAGCCAGTAATACGGGTCAGCACGAGCGACGAGTGAGCCAATAAGCAGAACTGAACCGCCGAGGCGCGGCTGCCGCGCTCCACCGGCGACCCGGTGCGAGCCGGGACGAAGGTTCTGACTTACGAGGAGTGAACGACCAATGTTGATGCCAAAGCGGGTTAAATACCGCAAGACATTCCGGGGCCGCATGAAGGGCAAGGCGCAGCGCGGCAACGTGGTCCAGTTCGGCGAGTATGGCCTCCAGGCCCTTGAGCCAGCGTGGATCACCAGCCGCCAGATCGAAGCCGCCCGCCGCACCATCATGCGCCACATCAAGCGGCGCGGGCGCGTGTGGATTCGGATCTTCCCTGACAAGCCTGTGACCAAGCGCTCGGCCGAAAGCCGCATGGGCAAGGGTAAAGGCGCCGTCGACCACTACGTGGCCGTGGTGCGTCCCGGCCTGGTTCTGTTCGAAATGGCCGGGACTGAAGAAGAGGTTGCGCGCGAGGCGCTGCGGCTGGCGGCCTTCAAGCTGCCGATCTCGGCCCGCATCATCAAGCGCACCGACCCGATCTCGGGTGAGGAGTTGGTGTAATGGCCCGTAAGACTGCCAACATTCGCAGCATGACCGCGGGCGAGCTGGACCAGGCGCTCGACGATGCGAAGGAAGAACTGTTCAACCTGCGCTTCCAGTGGGAATCCGGCCAGCTGGACGACTACACGCGCATCCGCCAGCTTAAGAAAGACGTAGCCCGTTATCTGACCGTGCAACGCGAGCGCGAACTGGCGGCGCAGATTGTCCAGGAGGAACGTGATGACAAATAACCGGCGCCGGCTGATGGGTCGCGTGATCCGCAACAGCATGGAAAAGACAGTGGTCGTCGAGGTTGCCACGACCAAGCGCCACCCACTGTATAAAAAGGTGATCCGGACCACAAAGAAGTACATGGCGCACGATGAAACGAACGCCATCCCGGTTGGCGCCCTGGTCCGTATCGTCGAGAGCCGCCCCATCAGCAAGACCAAAAAGTGGGCGGTCGAAGAAGTGCTCGAAACCGGTGAGTTTGTCGAGTCCGTCGATGCCCTGGATATCCAGAACGCGGTGGATGCACCGGAAGAACCCGAAACCGAAGAGGCATAACCGGACGCGCTAGCCGGAGTGAGGCGTTAGAAATGATCCAAACTGAATCGCGCTTGAAAATTGCCGACAACACCGGCGCCCGCGAAATCCTGGTCATTCGGATCACGGGTGGCTCGAGGCGCAAAACGGCGACGGTAGGCGACATCGTGATCGCGACAGTCAAGTCCGCCGCCCCGCAAGGCTCGGTGAAGAAAAGCGAAATTGTGCGCGCGGTCGTCGTGCGCACCGCCAAGGAATATCGGCGCGTGGACGGGTCGTACATCAAGTTCGACGACAACGCCGCCGTGATCTTGCAGGGTGAAACCAAGGACCCACGGGGCACCCGTATCTTTGGGCCAGTCGCACGTGAGCTGCGCGAAAAGGGTTTCATGAAGATCGTCTCTCTGGCCCCCGAAACGCTCTAGCACGCCAGCCTGAGATTGGAGTGAGATAGGGATGCAACGGATCAAGAAGGGCGACACGGTCGAAGTGATCGCCGGCAAAGACAAAGGGACGCGCGGTGACGTGCTGCGGGTCATTCCCAAGAAAGACCGCGTCGTCATCGAGCGCGTCAACATCGTCAAGAAGCACCAGCGCCCGGTCCAGGCAGGTCGTGGGCAGGTCCAACCCGGTATCATCGAGTTCGAGGCGCCCATCGACCTCTCGAACGTGATGCTGGTCTGCCCGCAGTGTGAGGCGCGCACTCGCGTCGGCTATCGGATCAACGAAGACGGCCGCAAGGTTCGCGTTTGTCGCAAGTGCGGTCAGGACATCGAGTAGGACTCGGATGGTCCGCACGCGGAGTGAGGTTTAGAGCACATGGCAAAGAATCGCTTGCAGGAAAAGTACCGCAACGAAGTGGCTCCGGCGCTGATGGAAGAGTTCAGCTACGAGAGCGTGATGCAGGTTCCACGCATCACGAAGGTCGTCATCAACATCGGCGTGGGCGAGGCTCTGGATAACGCGAAGGCGCTCGACGGCGCCGTCGAAGACGTGCGCCGCATCGCGGGTCAGCAGCCGGTGATCACCAAGGCGCGCAAGAGTGTCGCGGCGTTTAAGCTGCGCGAGGGCCGTGCGATCGGCGTGAAGGTCGACCTGCGCGGCGAGCGGATGTGGTCCCTGCTTGACCGCCTGTTAAATGTCGCCCTGCCCCGAACCCGTGACTTCAGCGGGGTCAGCCCGGACTCGTTCGATGGCCGGGGCAACTACACGCTCGGTATGCGCGAGCAGTTGCTGTTCCCGGAGATCGAGTACGACAAGATCGACAAGGTGCGCGGCATGGAGATCACGATCGTGACCACGGCCGAGACCGACGAAGAGGGACGCCGCCTGCTTCACCTGCTGGGCATGCCGTTCCGCCAGCGCTAGTGATCGAACGCACAGGAACAGTCAGGAAGGTTTGGCCCAATGGCTAAGAAGTCAATGGTCGCCCGCGAGAAGCACCGCAAGTACAAGGTGCGTGTGCGCAATCGCTGCCAGTACGTAGACCCGCACTCGGGCAAGGTCTGTGGCCGCCCACGGGGCTACATCCGTCGTTTTGGCCTCTGCCGGATCCACTTCCGCGAGCTTGCTCTCCAGGGCAAGATTCCGGGCGTGGTGAAGTCGAGCTGGTAATGGTCGGGGAGTCTCAAGATGCACAGTGATCCCATCGCCGATATGCTGACCCGAATTCGGAACGGGCTGATGGCCGGCCATTCCAGCGTCGCCATCCCGCTCTCGAAGAACAAGGTCGAGATCGCCAAGATTTTGAAGGAAGAGGGGTACATCGAAGGGTACTCGATCAATGAGGAGTTCCCGCCGATGCTCAACGTGCAGCTGAAGTACTGGGGCAAGCGCCGCGAGCGCCGCCCGGTGATCAGCAGCTTGCAGCGCGTCAGCAAGCCTGGCCGGCGGATTTACGTCGGCAAGAGCGAGATTCCCTGGGTGCTGAGCGGGATGGGAATCGCCATTCTGTCCACCCCCAAAGGGATCATGACAGGTCAACAAGCGCGCCGTCAGGGGATGGGTGGCGAGGTTCTCTGCTACGTCTGGTAACCCCAGGCGGCAGAGCGCCGACAGACGCCTTGGGGGCCGCGCGGGCGGTAGTAGAGTGGCTGGGCGAGAATGCGGAGGCCAGCGCCTTCCGGCTTCGCCCAGAGGCTCTACGCTCCGCCCCGGCCCCACCAATCGCCCGGCGCCGCCAGTGAAGTCCAGGCAGCCAATGGAGGATAGGGACCGTGTCTCGAATTGGTAAGCAACCGATTCCGATCCCGGATAAAGTTCAAGTGAACATCGACGGCACCGAAGTGACCGTCAAGGGGCCAAAGGGCGAGCTGTATCACAGGTTCCCAGTTGGCATGAGCATCGCTGAGGAACACGGGGTGATCACCGTGACCCGCCCAACCGACCAGCGCCAGCATCGCGCGCTGCACGGCATGACGCGCGCTCTGATCGCCAACATGGTCACGGGCGTCAGCAGCGGGTTTGAGCGGACGCTCGAAATTGACGGAGTTGGCTATCGCGCCGACATGGAAGGCAAGACCCTGGTCATGCACCTCGGCTACTCGCACCCGATCCGTGTCGAGCCGCCGGCGAACTGCGAGTTCGTGGTCGAAGACCGCGGCCACATGGTTCGTATTCGCGGCATCGACAAGCAGGTGGTCGGTGAGCTGGCCGCGAACATCCGCAAGATGCGGCCCCCGGAGCCTTACAAGGGCAAGGGCGTTCGCTACCAGGGTGAGTTTATCCGCCGCAAGGCCGGCAAGACCGGTAAGGCTTAGCCTGTAGTGTCGAGAGAGTGAATCGATGAGTGAAAAAAGCCGAATCGCACGGAAGCGCCGTCATGCGCGGGTGCGTGCACGTATCTCAGGCACGGCTGAGCGCCCGCGTCTGAACGTTTTCCGCAGCCTGGGCCACATCTACGCTCAGGTGATTGACGACACGCGCGGCCACACGCTTGCCTCTGCCTCGACCATCGATCGCGACCTGCGGGACCAGGTCGAGGGTAAAGGCAAATCTGAGGCCGCCAAGCTGGTGGGCCAACTGGTTGCCCAGCGGGCGCAGCAGGCCGGCATTAAGACCGTCATCTTCGATCGTGGCGGATATCGCTATCACGGTCGCGTCAAGGCCCTGGCCGACGGCGCCCGTGAAGCTGGGCTGGAATTCTAGGTGCATACCCGCTCGTGGAGCGAGCCAGGCTCCGCCCGGCTCCTTCCGATAGCGCGGTGAGAGGGCAACTGGAGAGTACAATGGGAAGACGAGATCCGAGGCCGCGGCGTGATGATGACCGCGAAGAACTCGATGAGCGTGTAATTGACATTACCCGCGTCGCCAAAGTCGTGAAGGGTGGCCGCCGCTTCGCCTTCCGCGCCGTCGTCGTCGTAGGCGATAACAATGGGCGCGTCGGCATCGGCATCGGCAAAGCGCGCGGCGTGCCGGATTCAATTCGCAAGGCGTCCGACCGCGCTCGCCGCAATATGGTGCCGGTCGCGCTGATGGACACTACCGTTCCGCACGAGATCACCTCGCAGCGGGGCGGCGCCATCGTCCTGCTCAAGCCCGCTTCGCCCGGCACCGGCGTGATCGCCGGGGGCGCGGTCCGCGCCGTGCTGGAAGCCGCGGGCATCCGCGACATCCTGACCAAGAGTCAGGGCAGCGCCAACTCGCTCAACGTGGCGCACGCAACCATCGAGGCGCTACAAAAGCTGCGCAAGTCGGCTGATCTGGCGCGGATGCGCGGCAAGGACCCGGTCGAGGTCGCGCCGTTCTGGAAGCGCGGGGGCAAGACCAATGCCTAAGAAGCTGCACGTGACGCTGGTCAGAAGCCCGATCGGCTACGAGAAATCGCAGAAGGCCACTGCCCGCTCGCTGGGGCTGGGCCGCCTGAACTCGACCGCGATCCACAACGACACGCCGCCGGTTCGTGGCATGATCCAGAAGATCATCCACCTGGTTGAGGTGAAGGAAATCGACGAATGAAACTGCATGAGCTGCGTCCCGACGAGGGTGCGACGAAAAAGCGCAAGCGCGTGGGTCGCGGTATCAGCGCCGGTCAGGGCAAGTCGGCCGGGCGCGGTACAAAAGGCCAGGGCGCGCGCAAGGGCGGGGGAAAGGGTGCGTACTTCGAGGGCGGCCAGCTTCCGCTCGTGCGGCGCCTGCCCTTCAAGCGCGGCTTCACCAACATCTTCCGCGTGGAATATCAGGAAGTCAATCTGGACGATCTGGCGCGCGTCTTCCAGGCGAACGACGCGGTCACGCCTGAAGCGATGGCCGAGCGTGGCCTGATCCACAAGCCCACCGACCCGGTGGTTGTGCTGGGTCGCGGCGAGCTGGCGATCCCGCTCCAGGTCACAGCGCACCGCTTCTCGAAGACTGCCCAGGCGCAGATCGAGAAGGCAGGCGGCAGCCTGACGACGCTGGAGCTGGAACTGACCGGCGCCAAGGCAACCGTCAAAAAGCTGCGCAAGGAACAACTTGAGGCGCTGCGTGAGCAGCGGTCGGCGGAATAGCGACTCGTCACCGGCGCAGCCGGGGGCGAAGATGGCGCTGCGCGCGCCCTGCCCCTGGATGCCGGTGGCTCCTGCCGCGACTGATCGAAGCGATCGAATTGAGCGAAGAGGATAAGTAGATTATGATCGACGCGCTGCGGAATGCATTTCGTCTGCCGGATCTCCGGCGAAAAATGCTGTACACCGCAATGATTCTGGTGATCTACCAGTTTGCCGCGCACGTGACCGTGCCTGGCGTCGACCGGGACGCGCTCGACCAGCTTTTCAGTGGCGACCAGGCCGGCTTTCTTAATGTGCTCAACCTGCTCTCAGGTGGAGCCGTATCCAACTTCAGCGTGATCGCGAACGGCGTGTACCCGTACATCACCGCCTCGATCATCTTGCAGTTGCTGGTGCCCATCATTCCTAAGCTCGAAGCGATCGCCAAAGAGCCGGGTGGGCGCGAGAAAATCAACCAGTACACCTACTACCTGGCGATCCCGATGGCGGCGCTGCAAGCTATCGGCCAGATCAACATCTTTGAAAGTCAGATTACCGGCACGACGCTGATCCCCGGCTTCGGCTTCGGCGGTGACAGCAGCTTGCTGACGACGCTGTCGGTGATCATCACGATGACCGCCGGCACGATGTTCGCGATCTGGCTCGGCGAGCTGATCACCGAGCAGGGTATCGGCAACGGTATCTCGATCATCATCTTTGCGGGCATCGTGGCGCGCGTGCCAGCGAACCTGGTGCAGCTGCTCCAGACGAACTTCGTGTTCAACCTGCTGGCGTTTGTCCTGCTGACCGTCCTGACGGTAGTCGTAATCGTGATCATCCAGGAAGGCGTGCGCCGCATCCCGGTGCAGTACGGCAAGCGCGTGCGTGGTCGCAAGATGTATGGCGGCGGCGCAACGCACATCCCGCTGAAGGTCAACACGGCCGGCATGATCCCGCTGATCTTCGCGCAGTCGATCGTGACCTTCCCGGCGATCCTGGCGGGCTTCTTCGGCTCAGGCGATACGGTGCGCCGCATCCAGGACATCTTCGGCAACCAGCAGGGTTTCTTCTACTGGTTCCTGTACTTCATGCTGGTGGTGGGCTTCACCTACTTCTACACTGGCGTGATGATCCAGAACCAGAACCTGGCAGAGAACCTGCAAAAGAACGGCGGGTTCATCCCAGGTATCCGTCCGGGCCGCCGCACGCAGGAATACATCAACCGCATCGTGAACCGGATCACGTTGGTCGGCGCGATCTTCCTCGGCGCGGTCGCGATCCTGCCCGGCGTAATGCAGGTCATCCAGCGCGTCGTGCTGGGGCCGGCGGGCGCCAGCGGCCAGAACAACCCGGCGCTGGTCATCAGCAGCGCGGGCTTGATCATCGTCGTGGGTGTCGTGATCGACACGATGCGCCAGCTCGAAGCGCAGCTCGTGATGCGTAACTACGACGGGTTCATACGCTAATCTCGTGATAACGGCGCCTGAGGATAATGCTCAGGCGCCCCCTTAACCTCGCTGCCACAGGGTCGCGGGGATGGAACACACATGGCACCGATTCCGAAGACACCTGAAGAGCTGATCCTCATGCGCGAGGCTGGGCGCATCACCGCGCTGGCGCTCGACGCTATGCGCCAGGCCGTTCGGCCGGGGATCAGCACTGCGGCGCTCGACAAGTTCGCCGCTGAGGTCATTCACCAGCACGGTGCGACCCCGGCCTTCCTGAACTATCCGCCCGGCAGCCCGCACCCGTTCCCCGCGACCGCGACAATCTCGATCAACGACGAGCTGGTGCATGGCATCCCGCGCGCGGATCGCATCTTGCAGGAAGGCGACATCGTCAGCCTGGACTGCGGCGCGGTCTACCAGGGCTACGTCGGCGACTCAGCGATTACGGTCCCGGTCGGGGCGATCTCGCCCGAAGCGCAGCGGCTGCTGGAAGTGACCGAGCGGGCGCTGTGGATCGGGATCGACAAAGCGCGCGCCGGGCACCTGACCAGCGACATCGCGCGCGCGGTACAGGCGCTCGTCGAGGGCGAAGGCTACAGCGTGGTGCGCGAGTACACCGGGCACGGTGTCGGGCGAAGTATGCACGAGGAGCCGCAGGTCCCAAACTGGTGGCCGTCGGGCCGTCCGCGGATGCGCGGCTGGAACAGCGTCCGCCTGGTGCCGGGGATCACCTTCGCGATCGAGCCGATGGTCAACGTCGGGCGCCCGGAAACCCGGCTGCTGGACGATCACTGGACGGTGGTGACGCGCGACGGGTCGCTGTGCGCACACTTTGAGCACACGATCGCGGTCACGCCGGAAGGCCCGCCGTTGATTCTGACCGCGCTCTAGCGGCCACCTGATGGAGCCAGCGGCAAATCGCCGCCGGTTTCCGGGAAGTTAACCCTGGTCAAGCCTGCTCGTTTTCGCTAAAATAGCTGTTCCGTCCGGCGAGTGAACACGCCGCAGTACGAGGAGAATACCCGTATATGGCACGTATCGAAGGTGTTGACCTCCCGCGTAGCAAACGCGTCGAAGTCGCGCTCACCTACATCTACGGGATTGGACCGACCCGCAGCAAGCAGATTCTGGACGTGACGGGCATCAGCCCGGATACGCGCGTCCGCGAACTGACTGAGGCTGAAGTTCAGTCGCTGCGCGAGCAGGTCGGCCACTACCGTGTCGAAGGTGAGCTGCGCCGCGAGGTTCAGCTCAACATTAAGCGACTGATCGAGATCGGAAGTTATCGCGGCCTGCGCCACCGCCGCAACCTTCCAGCGCGCGGCCAGCGGACCAAGACCAACGCCCGTACGCGCAAAGGCCCGAAGAAGACGGTGGCCGGACGTGGCCGTCGTCGGGGCACCAAGAAGAAGTAGTCTGCGCTGGGGTGATGTCGGGAGCGTCTGGCGAACTGGCGCCACCGCCACAACCTGCGGCGGGCCGCCGAATGCCTGGCCGCGCCCCTGCGACCTGAGGCCAACTACGTCCGCCGCAAAGCTCGGCACGAGGAGAGAGAGTCACGATCTATGGGACGTACGCGTCGGGGTCCACAGCGTGGACCCAAAAAAGCACGGAAGAACATCCCATACGGGCAGGCACACGTCCAGGCCACATTTAATAACACGATCGTCTCGCTGAGCGATCAGCAGGGCAACGTGGTGGCGTGGGCGAGCGCCGGGACCGCCGGTTTCAAGGGCAGCCGCAAGAGCACGCCGTTCGCGGCGCGGATGGTCGCTCAGCAGGCGTCGGAGAATGCCAAAGAACACGGGATGCAGGAAGTGGATGTCTTCGTCAAGGGTCCAGGGCCGGGCCGTGAAGCCGCGATCCGCGCAATTCAGGCCAGCGGCCTGAAAGTGCGCTCGATTACGGATGTTACGCCGGTGCCGCACAACGGTGTGCGCCCTCCGAAGAAGCGCCGCGTTTAGTCTGTCGTTCGGCCTGTTGTAGTCAGTTGTACTCGGTTGTATTCAATTGCATAGACGAGTGGTGTAAACACACTTGTCACAGCTAGTGTGGAGGAAGCCCAGAACCAATGGCACGTTATACTGGTCCAGTCTGTAAGCTGTGCCGCCGCGAAGGGGAGAAGTTGTTCCTCAAGGGCGCGCGGTGTCTCTCTCCGAAATGCGCTGTCGAGCGTCGTGCCTACCCGCCCGGCCAGCATGGGCGTGACGCGCAGTACAAGCGTGGCCGCGGCTCTGACTATGCGCTCCAGCTGCGCGAGAAGCAGAAGGCGCGCCGCATTTATGGCGTTCTTGAGCGTCAGTTCCGCCGCTACTTCCGTGAGGCGCTGCGCCGTCCGGGCCTGACCGGCTCGAACCTGCTGTCGCTGCTCGAAACCCGCCTGGACAATATTGTCTACCGGCTGGGCTGGGCCGACTCGCGCGCCCATGCGCGCCAGATGGTGACGCACGGCCACATTACGGTCAACGGGCGCCGCACCTCGATTCCGTCGTACATGGTCCGCCCCAGTGATGTCATCGGCATCCGCGAAGGCAGCCGTAAGCGCACCTACTTCAAGGAACTGTCCGCCTACATGGAAGACCGGCCCCCGGCGCCTGATTGGCTGACTGTCGATCCGGCGTCGCTCAAGGGTACGGTCATGCGCCTGCCGGAGCGCCGCGACATCGATATGCCGCTCAACGAGCAGCTTATCGTCGAGTACTACTCTCGGTAACGGCGGGACGACGGGCGAGCCAACCAGTAACCGTTCAACGCGTGAGGAGGCGGCGTGGCTACGAATATCATGGTTCCCCCCAAGATCGAAGGGGATGCCACAACTCAGAAATACGGGAAGTTCACTATCAGCCCGCTCGAACAGGGATTCGGGATCACAATCGGCCACGCGCTGCGGCGGGTGCTGCTCTCCTCGCTGCCGGGTGCAGCCGTCACGTCGATCCGCGTCTCTGATGTCCATCATGAGTTCTCGGCGATCCCGCATGTCCGCGAGGACATGACGCAGCTGATCTTGCAGGTCAAACAACTGCGCCTGAAACTTATCGATGCGGACTCAGCGCGGCTGCGCCTGGACGTACGCGGCGAGGGGACGGTCACGGCAGCGGACATCATCTATCCCGCCGAAGTCGAGATCATCAACCCGGACCTGTATCTGTTCACCGCCGACTCCGACGACGCTCAGATCGAAATCGAGTTCACCGTGCAGGCCGGTATTGGGTTCTTGCCCGCCGAAGACCGGAGCCGCCTGTCAATCGGCGAGCTGCCGATTGACGCTATCTTCAGCCCGATCAGGCGCGTGAACTACGATGTAGAGCGCGCGCGCGTCGGGCAGCGGACCAACTATGACCGCCTGGTGATGGAAATCTGGACCGACGGCTCGATCCGGCCCGAAGAAGCCCTAAGCCAGGCGGCTGAGATTCTGATGAAGCACCTGATCGTCATCGCCGGCGTCAGCGAGGAATCGCTTATGCCGCCGAAGGAAGAGGTCGCCGAGCCAGATCCGAATGCGCTGCCGGCGGAAGTCTACGAGACGCCGATCGAAACGCTCGATCTCAGCGTGCGCGTCTTCAACTCGCTCAAGCGCACCGGCATCACCAATGTCGGTGAAGTGCTTGAGATGCTGGAGCGCGGCCCGGACGCGATGCTAGCCATCCGCAACTTCGGTGAGAAATCGCTCGACGAGCTGGTTACGCGGCTCCGCGAGAAGAATTATCTGTCCGAAGAACACGATATCTTCTCCAACAGCTAGACGTTCGATAAGGAAGCGTGTGTAATGCGACACAAAGTAGCTGGTAAGCACCTGGGGCGGACGACCGATCAGCGGAAGAGCCTGCGGCGCAACCTGATGAACGACCTGTTCCAGCACGAGCGTATCACAACGACGGAAGCGAAGGCGCGCGCGATCCGGGCAGAAGCTGAAAAGCTGATCACGATCGCGAAGCGCGGGCGCGCACACTCCGATGCAGCACGTGGAGTTCATGCCCGCCGCCTGCTGCTGGCGCGCCTGAACAATCCGGAGTCGGTAGCGAAGGTGTACGACGAGCTGGCGCCGCGTTATGAAACACGCCCCGGCGGGTACCTGCGTCTGCTGAAGCTCGGCCCGCGCAAGGGCGACGCCGCGCCGATGGTGATGGTCGAGCTGGTCGACCGCGAGGAAGCGTAAGCGTGTGAAAGCAGGTGTCACCCGTTACCGCGCCGTAGTAGCTTACGACGGAACCGATTACTTCGGGTTCCAGCGGCAAACGGGTGACACTCCGACGATCCAGGGGGCGATCGAGGCGGCGCTGCGCCAGGCGACGGGGCAAGAGGTTGCCGTCACCGGCGCGGGGCGAACCGACACCGGAGTGCACGCTATCGGGCAGGTCATCGCCTTCGATGCCGCGTGGCATCATACGACTGCTGACCTATGGCGCGCGATCAACGCCCGCCTGCCAGCGAGCATCGCGCTCCGGTCCCTGGAAGAAGCTGCGGCGAAGTTTCACCCGCGCTTCGACGCCCGCAGCCGGGCGTACGTCTACACGCTGCTGTTCGCGCCGGTGCGTCAGCCGCTCTGGCAGCGGACAGCCTGGCAGATCGTGACCAGCCGACCGCCTGATGCAGATGTAATGCAGCGTGCGGCGGCGGGATTGGTCGGCTCCCATGACTTCGCGGCGTTCGGGCATCCGCCCCAGGGCGAAAGCACCGTTCGCGAGGTCTTCCGGTCAGAGTGCAGGCTGCTCATTCAGCCGGAGGCGGATGGGGTCATGCTGCGGTACGAGATCGAGGCGAATGCCTTTTTCTATCGCATGGTGCGACGAATTGTAGGTGGGCTGGCCCGCGTCGGAAGGGGCGAGCTTGCAGCAGAAGACTTCCTGACAGCGTTTCGCGCGGCGGACGGCGCGTGGCCGAACCAGAGCGCTCCGGCGCACGGCCTGTGCCTGATGCGTGTGACATACTGAGAGCGGGGAGATGCCCGCTGGAGTTTGCGACAGATGAGAATCAAGACCTATACCCCCAAGCCGGCGGAGATCGAGCGCGAGTGGTTCGTCGTCGACGCGAAAGATCAGACCCTCGGGCGTCTCGCCACCCAGATCGCGGTGCTGCTGCGCGGCAAGCACAAGCCGATCTTTGCGCCACACATGGATGTCGGCGATTTCGTGATCGTGGTCAACGCCAACAAGATTCGCGTCACCGGCGACAAGATGGAAACCAAGATGTACTACCGGCATTCCGGCTATCCGAGCGGTCTGAAGGCAATTTCGCTGCGCGACCAGCTCGCGCGGTACCCTGATCGCGTAATCCGCTCGGCAGTGCGCGGCATGCTGCCGAAGAACAGCCTGGGCCGCCAGCAGCTCAAGAAGCTGAAAATCTACGCGACCGCAACTCACCCGCATGAAGCACAGCGTCCGAAGACCTACGAGCTGTAAGGACGAAGAGGATTAGCACATGGCAACTCAGTATTATGAGGGGATCGGGCGGCGCAAGACCTCGACGGCGCGTGTCCGGCTGTGGCCGGGCGGCAACGGCAGCGTCGTGATCAACGACAAGCCGGGTGAGGAATATCTCGCGCGCACCGGCGATTTCGAGACCGCCATCGAGCCGCTGCGCGCGGTCGGGCAGGAAAAAGCCTACAACATCACCGTCAAGGTTCAGGGCGGTGGCGATACGGGCCAGCGCGACGCGATCCAGCTTGGGCTGGCACGCGCCCTGCTGAAGATCGAGCCAGAGTGGCGCCCGACTCTGCGCGCCGGAGAGTTCCTCTCGCGCGATGCACGCGAGAAGGAGCGCAAGAAGCCCGGTCTCAAGCGTGCCCGCAAGGCCCCGACCTACACCAAGCGCTAAGCCCGGCGCGGGTCTGGCATTCTTCATCGTGTCGATAACAGGCGACTCTCAGGCCGCAGGGTTGAGAGTCTGCCTGTTTTCCATTGGCGGCCCTGACGATCAAGCGCCTGGGGCCGTGACTGCGAGAGGTGACAATGTCGCTTCGGACTTTGCTCTCACTGCTGCCCGCGATGCTCGATGCGCTGGAGATCGAGGAAGCTGCCGGTCTCCAGTTCATCGAGACGGCCGGGTTCGCCGGGCTGCACCACCCTCCGCTCAACCCAGATTTTCCGGCGCTGCTCACTGTGCCGGACATCTCGATTCTGGCGGATGTGCAGCGCGTCCTGCTGAACCAGTACCCATCTGAGCACCCGATCCAGCTTGTTGAACGAAACAGCAGCGGCGCGCTGCGCGTCTCGCCGGCCACACTGGGCGCCTTGAGCGACGCAGAGGCAGGAACCGGCCTCGTCGCGCTACTGGTCCTGGCGCTGCCTGCGCCAGGCAGCCTGGAACGCTTTCAGGAGACGATCGCGCACCTGCGCGCGCCGGAAGGCTGCCCCTGGGATCGCAAGCAGACACACGAGTCGCTGCGCCCGTATCTGCTCGAAGAAACATACGAGGTGCTGGACGCGCTCGATTCCGGCGACGCCGTCGCGCTGCGTGAGGAGTTGGGCGACCTGCTGCTGCAAATCGTTCTGCACAGCCAGATCGCAGTCGATCACGGCGAGTTCCGGCTGGCGGATGTGATCGCGACCATCAACGAGAAGATCATCCGGCGGCACCCGCACGTCTGGGGCACCGTCGAGGTCGGCAGCGACGAGGATGTAAAAATCAACTGGGACCGGCTCAAGCAGGCGGAGAAAAGCGACGAGCGCACCTCGCGGCTGGAAGGCGTGTCGAAGGCGCTGCCTGCCCTGACCCAGTCGTTCAGCTATCAGGACCGGGCGGCGCGCGTCGGCTTCGATTGGCCGAC
>JADLHR010000148.1 GCA_020848665.1 Anaerolineae bacterium | reverse complement strand
TGGCAGGCGCACGCGAAGCCGTCGCGCAACCGTCGCTGATCGTAGAGCGACAGGGTGTTCCACAAACTGTCCAGCTCGGCCCGAAGCGCGCCCGGCGTGATTGGGTCGGTTGGTTGGCGAAAGGCCGCTTGCAGAGGGTCCAGCAGGCGATTTGTGGCCGCTGTCTCGCGCAGAAGCATGGCTGCCGACCGGCTGCCGAACAGGTGCGCCATTTCCTCGCGCTGCAACACAACCGGCAGCGCCGTGTGACGAGCCAGGTGCCCACCGATGAAGCGCAGCAGGTCAACCCCGCTCTGCGGCATAATTGCACCTTCGATCAGCGCCTGCTCCGCTGGCTGTCGCCCAGCTCGGCGCGCTCGCTTCTGGCCCATCTCGTAGACCTGCTGAGCCAGGCGGAACGTGCTCTCAGAAACCTGCTGGCGCTCGGACTCTGACAGGTTTCCAGTCATCTGATCGAAGTCGCGGCGCAGCCGGTGCAGCGGCGGATGGACCTTGTCGGCGTGGTAAGTAGCGGCCAGATCAGAGAGCAGCGCCGCTGCGATCTCGACAGCTTCGACGAAGTTTGGCAAGGGCTGGTCGCCGGACGCGCGCCGGATCAGGTAGGTCGCGTACAGCTCGCGGGTTGGCTCCAGCCCGATCTCGCGTTCCAGGTAACGCAGCACGCGCGGCACATCTGCAAGCGGGATCCCGCGCACATAGCGGCGCAGCAGCTCAAGCGCCGCCTGCACCATACTGGCGTTCCAGGTAATCGCCTGCCACATCTGCGCGATCAGGGCGACGCCGACGGATCCGCGTCCGGTAGTGGCCTGGGTCAGCGCCGCGCCCACGCGCAGCGCGCCCAACCCGTTCTCGGCGCGGGCATGATAGCGGAGCAGCTTAATCGTATTCTCCGGCCCGATCACGCCGACAAGCGCCGGCTGGTTGAAGGCCATCGTGGTCAGGCGCTGGGCGGCGTAATCAAGCTCTTCACTCCACTGATAGCTCCGCAGCGCCCCATGCAGTATCGCGGCGCGTGGTTCGGGCCGCAGACGGCTCCCTTCCAGCCGCTCCAGCGCGGCGATCATCTCGCTGCCGGGCAGCGACACAGACTGCACGACATCACCGGCCAGCCGGGTAAACTCGCCCAGTCGCTCAGCGCCGTACAGCTCATTCTGGCTGCGCTCAAGAAGGGCAATCGCGCGATCGAACTGGCGCGACTGGAGCAATAGCTCGATCAGTGTCCGGTGCCCTGGCGGCTCCAGGTTGAGGAATGGGGCCAGGTCGGTGAATTCGCGCGTGATGTGCTCGATCACGGCTGGATTCGCCCCGCGCGGGGAACGGGCGAGCGCCATCAGCGCGTTGAGGCAGGCGGGATCGATCAGATCAGTGCGGTGCACGTAGGCGGCCCACTCGGCGAGCCGGGCGACTATAAGCAGCCGATCTTCACCCTGGAAGGCGCGTCCAGCGCGCTCCAACGTGCCAGGCAGCGCGCGTGTGTGCGCCTCTGCGCCGAGCGCGTCAAGCGCCGCGTGGAAGTCAGCAGGGAAGTGCGAGGTCAGCTCCCGGTCGCGCAGCAACTGCTGAAACGGGGCGGCGGGCAGCAGGTCCGCGCCAAGAGCGACCAGCGTGTACGCCAGGCGGCTGGTGTGGCGCGCGACCGGCTGGGCGATCTGGGTCAGCCGGGGCAGCGCGCGATCCATCTGCAACGCCGGGTGCGCGTGTTTGATACTTGCCAGGAACTCGTAGGCCGGCGCAGGATTGCGCTGCTGTAGCAGCGCGCCGAGGTGTTTCTCCGCCGCGTCGTGCAGAATCACGGTCCATTCCAGGGCGGCAGCTTCGGGGATGTTCAGCAGCCAGTGAGTGAGCATTGCGACTACCAGCGCAGCGTCCCCCTGATCGATCGCGGCGCGCAACTGGTCGGCGACTGCTGCTGCGATGCCTGGATGCGCGCTGGCGGCGACCGGGATCACCTCGGCGGACTCCGGCTCGCGCAGCGCCAGCGCGAACGCCAGCACGTGACGCACGTAGACAAGCCGCATCTCGTCCGACAGTGTGGGGTCTTCGCGCAGGATCGACGCGACCAGCGCCCGGTCCGCTGGCTGACCGTCGAGTACGATGCGATCAACGGCGGCGCGCCGGGCGACCCACGCCAACACCGGCCCCAGCCGATCGCGTTGCGCGGCGCGCCAGAGCGTTGTCCGCGCCAATGCCTCGGTTTGATCCACGACCAGCGAGGGGTCGAGCCGTAGCTGCGCGACGATATAGCGGCTGTAGGAGTCTTCAGGTGGCTGGGTCAGCAGCCCGCCGCGCTCCCAATCGTAAACCATGTGTTGGGGCGGCGCCGCGGACTGGCTGGTGAACTTGATCTGCGCCAGCGCCGCGTCCAGATCGGTGACATGCGTCGCAAAGGTGATCCCCGTTCGCGCCGGGACGGGCAGCAGGCTCAGCAGGCCCTGCACGAACTGAAGCCGGTCAGCGAACGAGCGCGGACTGTTGACGATCGCCAGCGGCCACCCCTGGACCAGCCCGGCCAGAATCCCTTCGACCGTCTTCAGGGAATCCTGGCAGAACGCCAGCAGATCGAGCAGCGCCCCAAGCTGCACTTCGCGGGTAGGGGGCTGTGGCGCGCGCAGCTCGAACGGCGGCAGCGCCGCCTGCGCGCTTGAAAAGGCGGGCATCGGCGCGAGGCCAAGCGCTCGGAAGGTGAGCACGTTTCCGCCGAGTTGGCGCACAGCCTCGATCGGTACGAGCACATACATCACCTGCGGAAAGCCCGCATCGCTGTGCTGCGCCTTAGCGAGGATAAAATGGGTGGTGCGGCTCTGGAGCAGCGCCAGCGCGCCGGGCATTTCGGGGGTGGATTCGGGCAGTGGCGGGGGCTGGAGCTTACCCACACGCAGACACTCGGTGATCTGCGCCGGAGTAATACCCGGCGTGCGCGCAATAACCTCCGGCTGCGGCGATACCGGCCGGTCGCCATCCACCAACACGCCATAATACAGCCGTTCGAGGGGATACGTCTTTGTCTGGGACACGCTGCGCTGCCTGTTATGCTGCCGGTGTGCGGCTCGCATGTCGCGCGCGGCGCTGCCCGGCCTCAAAGGTCAGCGCCTATTGTACTGGAATCTGCCTTAGCGGGCTAAACTAAGCTTCGAGCAGGTGCATGCGCAGCGCCTCTACCGCCTGCGCCCGCATAGAGATCAGCATCTTTTCCTCGCGCCGCATCTCGCCATAGGTGCGCGAATATCCCTCCGGCTGAAAGAGGCTGTCCCAGCCGAACCCATGCTCGCCGCGCGGAGAATAGACGATAACGCCTGGCGCGCTGCCGATGAAGATGTGCGCTCCGCTCGCGTTGTGGAGACAGAGCGCGACAGTCGCCTGCGCGGACCGGTCCGACCAGGGGTCAAGCTGGCGGCACAGGCCTTCTTCACCCACCGCGCCAAGCACCCACTTGATCAGCGCGCCGGGATAGCCGTTCCACGCGGTCAGCGCCAGCCCGGTATCTTCGACCAAAACCGGCTCGCCGTTCAGTAGCTCATAGGCGCGGCGGGCTTTGTATGCTGCGACCTCGGCCGGGTCGAGCGACTGAATCTCCGGCAGATCGAGCGCGATACGCTCCACCTCGGTTCCGGCGTTCAGCAGCGCGGCGCGGATTTCACGATGTTTCTCGATATTGGAAGACACAAAGATCAGCCTGCGGGGGGGCGCCATTTCGTCTCGCTTTGCGGTGAGCCGATAGTCTCGCATATTGTAACCCCCTTCCATATGCGGCGCAGCCAGGCCCGCACCTGATTATCCTCCCATTTTCGCCGGACGTTTGTTACCGCCCGCCTGACAGAAGCCGAGTCCTCCGTTATGATCCAGGTAAACTGGTTTCCACAAGACTTAGGAGCAGTTTATGCTGGACATGACTTCTGAAGCGCTGAAGGCCGGGCGCACAGTTCTCGCCGAGATGCGTTACGAACCGCCGGTAGTCGAGCGCGGCTACGCCAATCAAACACTCTACGTTAACCTGTCTGACAACACCATCGCCGCCAAACCGGTCACGGACCAGATGAAGGACCTGTTCACCGGTGGGCGCGGGTTCGCGCTGTGGCTGCTATGGAACGCAGTCAGCTCTGCGACCCGGTGGGATGATCCGGAGAACGCGCTGGTCATCGCGGGCGGGCCGATTGGCGGGATCACGGCCTACCCCGGCTCCGGCAAGTCAACCGTCGTGACTCTCTCGCCACTCACGCAGTCGGTGATCGACAGCAACGCCGGTGGCTACTTTGGACCCTATCTCAAATTCGCCGGATGGGACGCGCTCGAAATCCAGGGCATCGCCGAGCGCGACGTGGTGATCGTGATCGACGGAGACGAAGGCCGCGTGACGGTCGAAGACGCCCCGCTTGAGGCGCTGAACTCGCACCTTGTCGCGCGCCAACTGACTGAGATGTACGCCGGTGACGAGCGTGATCGCAAGAGTGTCTCGGTTGTTTCGGCAGGGCAGGCGGCGGAATACTCGCGCTACGCGAGCCTCAACCTGAGCTGGTACGATGTGCGGCGTAACCAGGTGCGCTTCAAGCAGGCTGGACGCGGCGGGACGGGCCGCGTGCTGCGCCACAAACGGATCAAGGCGATTGTCGTGCGTTACAGCCAGATGACCGGTGAAAGTAACCATCCGGCCAACATGGACCTCATTCGCCAGGCAGGGCGCCGGATCAACAAAGAAATCTCCGAGCTGGATGGCAAACAGAATAACATGCGCAGGATCGGGACCGGGCACCTGCCGCCGATCATGGACCATTTTGACTTGTTCCCGATCCAGAACTTTCGCTATGGCACGCACCCGCAGGCGCTGGTTTACGATGCGGGCGTGTGGGAGTCGCTGTTTACGCAGGGCATTCCCGATGGCTGCTGGTATGGCTGCACCCTGTCATGCGCGCATGGCGTAGATCACTTTCACCTGAGGACCGGGCCGTATCGCGGCGAGGCTGTGCTGGTGGACGGCCCCGAATACGAGACGATTGCGGGCGTTGGCTCGAACCTCGGCATCTTCGATCCGCTGCCGGTGATCGAGATGAACTTCTACTGCGACACATACGGAATTGACACGATCTCGTTCGCCAACTCGGTCGCTTTTGCGATGGAGTGTTACGAGGCAGGGATCATCGATCGCGCGGCGACCGGCGGCCTGGAGCTGACCTGGGGCAACGCCGACGCAGTGCTGATCATTCTGCACCAGCTCGCCAGCGGCGAGGGTTTCGGTCACCTGATCGGGCAGGGCGTGCGCTTCCTCAAGCAGCGTTTCGTGAAGGAATATGCGGCCTCCCCGCACTTCATGCGCGATATCGGCATGGAGGTCAAGGGGCTGGAAATCTCCGAATATGTCACGAAAGAGTCGCTGGCGCAGCAAGGTGGCTATGGCATGGCGGTCAAGGGTGCGCAACATGACGAAGCCTGGCTGATCTTCATGGACATGGTCCACAAGCAGCTTCCGACCTTTGAAGCGAAGGCCGAGGCGCTGCACTACTTCCCCTTGTGGCGGACGTGGTTCAGCCTGCATGGGCTGTGCAAGCTGCCCTGGAACGACATCGTCCCGGCGGACAACAAGCAGACCGCCGAACCAAACAAAGTTCCGGCGCACGTGCAGAACTACACGCAGCTCTATGAGGGGCTGAGCGGCAAACCCGCGACGCCTGCTGACCTGCTGGCGCAGTCGGAGCGGGTCTATACCTTCCAGCGGCTGTTTACGCTGAAAATGGGGTTTGGAACGCGCGAGCATGATTACCCGCCGTACCGGGCGATGGGGCCGGTCACACCGCGGGAATACGCCTCGCGCGCTGAGCGTTATGACGGCCAATTGCGCGATGACGTCGGGATTGACCCGGAAGGGCTGACGCTTGAAGAGAAGGTCGCGCGGCTGCGAGAATACCGCGAAGCGCAGTACGAGCGGCTGGTGGACGCAGTCTACAGGCGGCGCGGGTGGGATGAAAACGGTATCCCGACGTTGGCGAAAGTGCGCGAGCTGGGGATTGACCTGCCGGAGATCGTGGCCCTGATCCGGGAGCGGACGGCACACTAGGCGCTGGGCGCAGGCTGAGATCAGCGTGCGGCGGCGGCCAGGGGCTGCCGCCGCTTTTTTGTCGCACCGGGAGCCAGGCAGGCTGGTTCAGATCGAGTAAGGCGAGGCGTCCGACGCCTCGCCGTCGTGTTCCCGCCCGATCAGCGTGCGGACCCGATCGAGATTGGACTTGTCTGCCAGCACCAGGATCGTGTCTCCGGGCGCCAGTTGCGTCGAGCCGCTTGGGATCAGATAGTCCTCGTCGCGGCCCAGCAACACGAGCAGGCTCGGCTGGGGGAAGTCGATCTCGACCAGCCGCTTGCCGCTCACCGGTGAGCCTTCTGGAATCGTCAGCTCGGCCAGCTCGCTTTTCAGCCCCGCGCCAGGGACGTACTCGATGGGAAGCTGCGGCTTGACCGGGATTGGAGCGTCCACCCCAAGCCAGCGTGCGACTGGTGCCAGGGATGTGCCTTGAATCAGCACTGAGGTCAGCACGATGAAGAAGACGATATTGAACATCAGGCTAGCTTTATCCAGCCCGGCCAGCAAAGGAAAAGTCGCCAGGATCACCGGGGCCGCGCCGCGCAGGCCAACCCACGAGATAAAAGTTTTCTCGCGCAGGGTGAATCGGCTCCAGCTTAGAGTCAGGAACACTGCCACAGGCCGCGCTACGAGCGCCAGGATTGCCGACAGCAGCAGGGCGCGTCCCGCGACCGGCATTACCTCGGACGGAAACACCAGCAGGCCGAGCGTCAGAAACATCACAATCTGCATCAGCCAGGCGATCCCGTCGTGAAACTGCTTCAGGCTGCGCTTGTGGATGAAGTTCAGGTCGCTGCTTACCAGCCCCGCCAGGTACACTGCGAGAAAACCGTTTCCTCCTACCGAGGTCGTCAGGCCATAAGACATCAGAACCAGCGCAATTGTGACGACCGAATACAGGCCGTCATACTCAAGTCGCAGGTGGTTGAGGATCCAGGCCAGCGCGTAGCCGGTGAACAGGCCAAGCAGTGCGCCGAGGGCCATCTGCTGGACAAAGAGCGGGATGAGCTGCCACACCGAGTCGGATGGAGTCTGGATCAGCTGGATCATGCCAACGGTCAGGAAGATCGCCATCGGGTCGTTGCTGCCGGACTCCAGTTCCAGCAGCGGCTTGAGGTGTCCCTTCAGGCCGACGCCCTTACCACGCAGCACGGCGAAGACGGCGGCGGCGTCGGTCGAGGATACGATCGCACCTAACAGGATCGCCTCTCGTCCTGTCAGGTCGAGCAGCGCGTAGGCGGCCCCACCGACGATCAGGCAGGTGATCAGCACTCCCACCGTCGCCATGACGATCCCTTCGCGCCAGATTGGGCGGATGTCGGCCACCTCGGTGTCGAAGCCGCCCGAAAAGAGGATCAGCGCGAAGGCGATCACGGCCAGCAACTGCGCCAGATAGGGGTCATCGAAGTCGATGCCGCCAATCCCTTCTGACCCGGCCAGCATCCCGATAACAAGAAAGAGCAGCAGTGCGGGGACACCCAGGCGCCCGGAAATGCGCGACCCGACAACGCTGATTAACAACAGCGCTGCGATGGCGATCAGGACGCCCTCGATGGAGATAGCTGTGAGTCCGGTCATCACGCTCCTTTCACTGAGGCGTATGGCAAAGGGTCTGGTGGTGGCGTTGGTAGAGCGGCTTGCGCTGGGAGTATAAACGTGACAGCCCCGCGTAAGCAACCACGGGGCTGTCTTGAATGCCGAGGCCCGGACTTGAACCGGGGACTCCTTGATTTTCAGTCAAGTGCTCTACCAACTGAGCTACCTCGGCGGCCATCCACTGGGTGGACGGTCGATATTGTAACGGATTGCGCCGCGATGTCAACGGCAGGAATGAGGAAATCGGCCCGATTTTCCGGAGCCGGACAGCGGCACGGCGGCAAGGCGGACGAACGATCAGCGCACCGGCACCGAAGGGCACCGAATCGCGTGCCAATGATCCTGTCTGGCCCGACATGCGTGCCCGCTATGCTATAATGCCAGTCTCTTGACGCGGCTCGTTACACTCACAACCGAGGCGGAGTTCGACCCATGCACGCTACGCCAGAGCACATCGAACAGATCCTGGAACGAGTGCTGCTCACGGTTCAAAAACCGGGGCGGTACGCCGGTGGGGAGTTCAACAGCGTCCGCAAAGACTGGAATCAGGTGACGCTGCGCGCGGTGATGGCGTTCCCTGACCTGTACGATCTCGGCATGTCGAATCTCGGCTGGATGATCCTGTACGGCCTGCTGAACGACCGGCCGGACATGTTCGCCGATCGCGTGTTCAGTCCCTGGACCGATATGGAAGCAGCCATGCGCGGCGTGGGCCTTCCGCTCTATGGGCTGGAGAGCAAGCGACCTATCACCGATTTCGACCTGCTGGCGATCAGCCTGCCGTACGAGCAGTTGTACACGAACGCGCTGAACATGCTCGATCTGGCCGGGATGCCGGTTCGCGCCGCCGAGCGCGACGAGCGGTATCCGATCGTAATCGCGGGCGGGCACGCCTGCTACAACCCGGAGCCGATGGCCGACTTCATCGACGCGTTTGTGATCGGCGAAGGTGAAGAAGTCATCCTCGATGTCGCGCGGGTGATTCAGCGGATGCGTGGCGCTTCCCGTGAGGACCAGCTACATGCGCTGGCAAAGATCGACGGCGTGTACGTCCCGCGCTTCTACGATGTGCGCTATTGCACCGATGGCACCGTTGCCAGTATCTCGCCGAACCGGCCCGGCGTTCCGCCCCGTGTACGGAAGCGGATCGTGTCAATTCTCCCGCCGCCGTTCACGCGCTTTCTCGTCCCGCACATCGATACGGTACACAACCGCGCCCCCATCGAGATCATGCGCGGCTGCACGCGTGGTTGCCGCTTCTGCCATGCGGGGATGGTCACACGCCCCGTGCGCGAGCGCCCGGTGGAGGAGGTACTGATGGCCGCCGAGGCGATCGTCCGCAGCACCGGCTTCGAAGAGCTGGGCCTGCTCAGCCTGTCATCGTCAGACTATTCGCGCGTTAAAGAGCTGGTGCAGGCGATCAACGCAAAGTTCGCAGGCGAGAGCCTGAGCGTCGGCTTGCCAAGCCTGCGGATCGAGTCGGTCAGCGTGGACCTGATGGACGCGCTGCAAGACACCCGGCGCAGCGGCTTCACCTTTGCGCCCGAAGCGGCCACCGAGCGGATGCGGCGCACGATCAACAAGGCGGTGCCTGATCAGCAGGTGATCGACACGGCGCGCGAAGTCTATGCGCGTGGCTGGGTGACAATCAAGCTCTACTTCATGATCGGCCATCCCAGCGAGACGCTGGACGACGTGCAGGCGATCATCGACCTGGCGAAAGCGGTGCTGGCCGAAGGGCGACGCATTCACGGCAAGAAAGCGACGGTCAATGTCGGCGTCAGCACCTTCGTACCGAAGCCGCATACGCCGTTTCAGTGGGTTCCGCTGGACACCGTCGAACAGATTCGTGCCAAGCAAGCCCTGCTGCGGCAGCAGGTGCGCGGACAGGGACTGAATCTGCGCTGGAACAGGCCCGAAGAAACGCTGCTGGAAGCGTTCCTCAGTCGGGGCGACCGGCGGCTGGGCGCAGTGATCGAGCACGCCTGGCGGCTTGGCACCAGGTTCGACGCCTGGCAGGAACATCATGATCACGCGGCGTGGATGCAGGCGTTCGACGAGCGCGGCCTGGAAACGGCGTTTTACACGCACCGGGAGCGCGGCGTGGACGAGGTCTTTCCCTGGGATCACATTGACACTGCGGTTAAAAAGAAGTTCCTGATCGAGGATTACCGGATGTCGCAGATGGGCGACACGCGCGACGATTGCCGCAACGGGTGTTTTGCCTGCGGGATTCTGCCGGCGTTCGCGCCAGCGCGGATGGAGACGCCCGCCGACGCCTGGAAATGCCCGCCGGTCAAGCCGCGCAGCGAGCGCCGCCGGGCCACGCCAGCAGTGATTGCGCCCGACGCGATTACGTAGCGGCGGGGGGCTGCAGACTGCTGCAAACAGAACAGCCAGGGATAGCCGCGCTTCGTTTCCCCTGGCTGCTTTCCTCTGGCTACTGTAGTTGTTTTGCTGCCGCTGTTAGCTGACGTAGATCGTGCCGAAGACGGTGCTGATCGTGACCTCAATCGTGGCGAGCGACGTGACGCCCGCCTCACGCGTAAAATACCGGTTGTCGTCCAGCGCCTCGTAGCGCCGCTCGTCGATGCGCAAGCGCGCGAACGGCCCCGCCTTGATCGTTACGCTGGCGCGCATTTCTTCCGGGATCGCGACGCGCACATCGCCGAAGGTCGATCGTGCGACGACCGGCCCCCCGGCGCGATCGGGGCAGACCACAGTTACAGCACCCATGCCAGACGCGACGACCGCTCGCTCGATCAGCAGCCCGCGCAGGTCAATGTCGAGGTTGCCAAGCGAACTGCTTGCCAGCAGCCCCCAGGGCAGATCGCCAGCCAGGCCCAGGTCCCAATCGGCCAGCGAGAGCAGCCAGGTTTGGCCGCGCTGAAGCCGGAGCGTCGCATGGTTGTTGCGCACGGCCAGGCCTGGTCTGGAGCGCGCGGTATATTGCCCGGCGATCAGACGGCCCGGCTTACGCAGCGCCCGGATTTGCACGTCGATCTCGCCGCTCTCAATCTCCAGCGTGCCAGATTGGACGCTGCCGCGCGTGATTCCGAAACTGTGCGCCTGCCAGCCCGGCGCGATATCGCCCTTAATCAGCACCATTAGCCCGGCCAGCACCAGGAGCCAGGGCCAGTACGGCGCCAGGTCCACATCGATCAGCAGGAAGTTGTCGAGCAACAGGATCATCCCCACGCTGACCAGGAGCAGGGGGAGCAGCCAAACGGTGCGCTTCGACTGGGCACGCATGATGGTCAGACCTCCGTCAGACTTCCGTCAGACCTCCAACAGGTAATCCTGTAAAAGCTGGTGCGCCGAAGAATGGCGCAGCCGGTTGAGCGCCTGGGCTTCCAGCTGGCGCACACGCTCGCGCGTGACACCGATTTCGCGCCCCACTTCTTCCAGCGTGTGCGTCTCGCCGTCGAACAGGCCGTAGCGCAGCCGCAGGATGTGCGCTTCACGCTGGGGCAGGCGGCCAAGCACCTGCGCCAGATGCTCGCGCAACAGGTTGTGCGTCACGACTTCTGTAGGCTGCGGCGTGGTCTCGTCCTCGATGAAATCACCGTATTCCGAATCGGCGTCTTCCTCGATTGGCGTTTCGAGGCTGATCGGCCGGCGTGAGATTTCGATCAGGTTGGCGATCTTGTCGGGTGTGGTTTCCAGCTCGATTGCGATCTCCTCCATCGACGGCTCGCGTCCAAGCTCCTGCGTCATCTGGGTCGAGACACGGCGCAGTCGATTGATCTGATCTCCCATATGTACCGGCACGCGGATTGTGCGTCCCTGGTCCGCAACAGCGCGGCTGACCGCCTGACGAATCCACCACGTCGCATAGGTGCTGAACTTGTGCCCGCGCTGCCACTCAAACTTGCGCGCGGCGCGGATCAGGCCGATGTTCCCTTCCTGGATCAGGTCCAGAAACGGCACGCCGCGCCCGATATATTTCTTGGCGACGCTGATCACCAGGCGCGAGTTGGCGCGGACCAGATATTCCTGCGCGGCGTCGGCGTCGTCCATAATCGCGCGCAGCTCGTAAAGGTCTTCGGGCGACAGGCCGTCGCCGTATTCGTCGATTTGCTCCTGCGCCAGCCGCCCGGCTTCCATGCGTTTAGCGAGCGCGACTTCTTCCTCGCCAGTGAGCAGCGGCACGCGGCCCGCTTCTTTGAGGTAGAGGCCGACAACATCGTCGGTATCGAGCGCCTGCTGGTACCCCGCGTCGGCGACAAGATCTTCATACAATGCGCTGGGGTCAAGCGTAACCTCGTGCTCCTCTTCCTCCTCCGCCTGTGCGACCAGCGCTTCCGGCTCAGGCGCTGCTTCGGGCAGGTTGGCGTGACCGTCTTCCGGCGGCGTGGGAACCACGTCAATTCCCGATTGGCTCAGCGCATCGAGAAGCTCCTCAAGGTCTTCCAGCTGGCTTTCGAGCTTGGGCAGCAGCGCCAGAATATCGTCATAGGTGACATATCCCTGCTGAGCGCCAAGCGCGATCAGACGCGGCAGAGCCTCAGCGTCTGCCGTCAGGGATGCGATCGGGTCGTTCTTCGAAACCGTCATGGTCTGTTATCGCTAATCGTCCACACGTAAAGACACCCTACCACAGGCGGCAGGGTGCCCTTGACATCCGCGCTGCGAGGCAGCCTGGTCAGGGCACGGGAGTCGCATCCGCCGTCACCGCAGTCAGCGGTTTGAGCAGGTGATCGATGGTCAACAAGTACACCTGCTGTCCGTCGCGCGGCCACACATAGCGGGCCACCTGGTCCGGGTTCATATCCCCGACTTCGAACACAACTGACTCAAACGCGCGCCCAGCGGTGTCGCGTCCTGCGAATTGAAGCGAATATGCTGGCTCTGGCCGCAGGCCAAACCTCACCAGGTTGTCGGGTGTCGCCTCGAACCACTGCTCAGCGGCCAACCGCGTGATCGACAGCGCGAGCGCGCCGACGGCGGCTTGATCGATCGTGCCGATGGACAGACTTGGCCCGGCGTAAGGCGTTCGTGCAGCGTACCACACTCCGGCCTCGTCACGAACAAGCAATACGCCTGTCCCTTCAGTGACATTCTGCACTTCTATGCGATCGATATGCTCCGCCCGGCTGATCTGCGGAAACAGCCGCTGCGGTGTTTGATGGTGCTCGACCGCCGTAGGATCGTTGAGCATGAGCAGCAGGACCATCACACCGGCGAACACCGCCAGCAGGGCCAGCACGACAAATCGGCGCAGCATCACGGGGGTCCTGCCGTCAGGAAGTTTCCTGAATAAGTGTAACCTAACGCCGCCGATACCACCAAACTGCCGCTCCCAGCGCCAGCACGGAGCCGGGAAGGACAAGCATCGTGATCACCGCGATCGTGCTGCGCTGTTGGTCCGAGACTACCAGATTGAGCAAGCTTGTATCGCTGACCGGGGTGAAGCTGACAGCTTGCACGTACCCGGTTAACCAGTCCACCAGGTCGGTCCAGAACCAGACGTTGCCGGGCAGGTTTTGCACAAACCGGTTGCTGACAATGTCCGAATCCCCGATCAGAACGAGCCGGGGCGCGGCGTCAAGCTGGCTTTCACCCGCGCGCCGTGCGGTCACCCCCACGATCAGCGGACCGGGCAAATCGCGGCCCGCATTGTACTCGATCCGGTAGGTGTCGGCGAGTTCTTGCAGGCCCACCTCTCCGTAGGAGTCATTCGAGCTGGCGAACAGCGGCTCGCGCAGATAAAGCGCCTGGCGCTCGGATGGCTCCGCGACCAGATCGAAGGAGCGGACCCAGCTCATGATGACCTGCTGATTCTGCGCCAGCGCCAGCAGGGCGTGGGGCAGGGTGGCGCTGATGACCGGGGTGAACTCGTTGGTATAGTAAGGTGCGCTCTGGATCAGCAGCGCGTCCCTGGGACGCACGCCAAACTCGTCCCACAGATAATCGCTGAACGGGCTGCCTTCTTCAAGAAATGTGTTGGCGAGCGCCGTTCCCTCATCAACCAGCGGCGGATCGGTGAAGATCGCCAGGCGTCCGCCGCGCTGGAGGTAGCGGCCAAGCAGCGCGACTTCTTCTTCGGTGAAGCGCGCCCGCGCGCCGACAATCATTACGGCGCTGGCGTCTTCCGGTATCCCGGTATTCAGCGCGTCGAGCAGGCTGAGCTGCTCCGCCGCGATCCCGGCGTCGATCAGGCTGACCGCCAGCCGCGAGATGCTGGCGTCGTCCGTGCGACGGATGTCCAGCTCGCCGTGCCCGGTTGTGAAGTAGACTTTGAAGCGCCCGGCGCTGACCAGGGTGCGCAGCGCGGTCGTGATGTCGCGCTCGCTGGCCGGGCCGATCAGGCGCGGTGAGGCGTTCGACAGCGGCTGGCCCTCGGCGTCGAGCAGCGCCAGATAGATGCTTCCGTCCTGCCCGGCCTGATAGCCGTAGGCGCGCGCCATTTCGGGCCGCGCGTCGGGGTCCACGTATTCGACCTGGATCGTGTCGCCGCCGCGTGCGTCATACTGCCGCAGCAGCAGATCGGCCTGCTCGCGCTCGCGCAGCGTCCGCCCGCTGAAGAATCCGACCAATCGCACCCGGAAGCCGCGCGCGGCGACCTGTTCAATCGTGTCGAGAGTGGGACGGTTGAGCGTGTAGCGCTGGACGCCGGTCAGGTCGGCGGTGATGTTGGCCCGGTCGGCCAGCATGGTGATGGCGATCACCAGCCCCGCGAACAGGATGGTAACGAAGACGCTGGCCGTTCCGTAGCGCGTCTGCCGCCCGCTGATCCAGGCGCGGAGTTCGTCCGGCGCCCACGCCATCCACAGCCCCAATCCGCCAACGCCGATCAGGACGCAGAGGAAAACTGCGGTCGAGATTTCGCCGGTCAGCAGATAGAGCACCGCGCCAACAACCAGCGCGAGGCTCCCGGCTACGCTTGCCGCACTGGCGATCGCCGCGCGCCGCGAATACTGCTCCGGTCCCATCATCGCCACCTGCGCGACTCAAGCACGCGCGTTGCCACGAACAGCATCGTGGCGATCAGGCCAATGAAGAATACGGCATCTTCGAAGCGGATCACGCCGATCAGAAACGAAGTCGAATAGTGCGCCTGCAGGCTGAGGGCGCGGATCGCTTCGGCGATAGGCCGGTGCTGCACGACCTGTCCGGCGAAGTCTCCGAGCCACAGCACAAACAGCGTCGCAATGCCCAGGAAGCCTGCGACGACCTGGTTTTCGGTCAGCGCCGAGAATACCAGGCTGACGGCCAGCGCCGCGCCGCCGAACAGCCAGATGCCAAGATAGGCGCTGATGACCGGGCCAACGTCCAGCGTTGCGACGGCCTGATAGGGCGCCGGCTGCGTGATGGCGACGAGGATCGCCTGATAAACCAGGGTCAGGGCCAGGATCGCGCTGTAATACGCCCACGCGCCGAGGAACTTGCCGAGCACCAGGTCGCTGTCGCGCACCGGCATGGTCATCATCAGTTCGAGCGTGCCCTCGCGCGCTTCCTCGGCGAACAGCCGCATGGTCAGCAGCGGCGCGAAGAAGACCGTGAAGAAGCCGAACACGCCCAGCACGTAGGTCCCATCAGGCGGCGCCTGCCCGGTGCGCTGCGCGAGATCGGTGTTGAACAGAAAGCCGGTCAGCACCAGGATCGCAAAGGCGACCAGATACGCGATAGGCGAGGTGAAGAACTGCGCCAGCTCGCGGCGAGTAATGATCCGCAGGCTTCGCATGGCTACCTCGTTTGGCGCGCGGGCGCTTCGAGGCGCGTGGTCAGTTCCAGGAAGATTTCCTCCAGCGTCAGCGCCCAGGGGCGCAGCTCCAGCAGGTCCAGGCCCTGTCCAACTACTGCCGCCGCCAGCTTCGCGCGCACATCTGTGCCCTCGCGGACAACGATCAGGTAGCCGTCCCGCTCTGGAGTCGCGCGCTCGACGCCGCGAACTCCTTCGAGCAGCCGGATTGCCTCGCGCGGGGCTGCGCCTTGACCGATCCGAACGAACAACCGGCCTCCGCGTTGCAACTGCGTCTGAAGCTCGGCGGGCGTGCCAATAGCGATGATCCTCCCACGATCAATGATGGCGATCCGGTCGCACATCTGCTCCGCCTCGGACAGGATGTGCGTGCTGAGCAGCACCGTCCGGCGGGCGCCGATCTCCTGGATCAGCGCGCGCACGTCCTGAACCTGATGCGGATCGAGACCGATGGTCGGCTCGTCGAGGATCAGCACCGGTGGGTCGTGAACCAGCGCCTGGGCCAGACCAACGCGCTGGCGCATGCCTTTTGACAGCGAGCGGATCAGGCTGCGCCGCCGCTCGTGCATTCCGACGCGCTCCAGAACCTCGTCTACCCGGCGGCGGCGATCCGCCACACCGTGAAGCTGGGCGATGTAATCGACATAGCCGCGCACGGTCATATCGCGGTAGAGCGGCACGGTTTCGGGCAGATAGCCGACGTGGCGGCGCATCCTCAACGAATCGTCGAGCACGTCAAACCCCGCCACGCGCGCAGTCCCGGAGGTGGGCGGCGTATAGCCGGTCAGAATCCGCATGGTGGTTGTCTTCCCGGCGCCGTTCGGCCCCAGGAAGCCCAGGACCTCGCCCTCGGCGGCGCGAAAGCTGATCGCGTCGAGCGCCAGGAAGCGTCCGTAACGCTTGGTGAGATGCTGAACGTCGATCATCGGGCGCTGACTCGTCTCAGGCGGACCGGCGCCGAACTCTGCACGGCAGTCCGCGCACCGCGCAGCCTGTATTCTAGTATTTTGCCGGTCAGGCGCCACCTGCCGCGAGCCGAGGCGCATGGATTCTGACAGTATTCGGACATCTGCCGCACCGCCCATCGTACAAACGCCCCGGCAGTGTGTCCGAGGCGGGCGGTTGGCGGGATGAACTGGCGAATTATGACGTGACTAGTTCGCTCAGCATGTCGGGCAGTTGGACGCTGGAGAGAGGCGCCCACTCCCAGCCGAGCGGCGTAGACTGATCGCCGGCAGGGAAAATGAACCGGTAGTAATAGTTCAGGCTGAAGTGCGGCGCCGCGCCTGTGACCGTGACATACGAAGGCGCGGGATAATCAAATCGATCGTCCTGCGGGCCGATGACTTCCAGCGGTGTACCAAGCAGGCTTTCCAGGTGATCGCGCGCCGCGAGATCGAAGCGGGCGCCGTGCGGGTTCAGCCGGAACTGGGGCAGCTTACCGTCGCGCAGCAGTAGATCGTCGCCGCGCTGAATGACTGCTGTGCAGGTGGCGTCGATGCGATGCGCGGGCACGCGCTCTGCCGGGTCGATCGCCTGGTTGTGGCGCTGGCTGCGCTCGGTGGCGACGATGCCGCGCAGGGCCTCTGCTGCCGCCTCGCGCGTGTCGTTGATCACCAGGTACTTGCACTCCGGCGCGAACGTCATCTCGAAGCGAGCGCGATTGAGGCGCCCCGCCAGCTCCTCCGGGGTGATGTCGCCGCGCTGCATGATCCGGTCAGCCAGAATACGCAGGTCGGACGGCGTGACGAAAGCCAGAACCGTGTGTTGCGGAAACGCCTCGCGCAGTTTTTCGGCGCCGAGGAATTCAATATCTGCGATCAGGTCTGTGCCGAGCGCCACTGCGGTTTCCACCACGTCACGCGGCGTGCCATAGAGATCGTCGTTATGGACGCGCTGCCACTCGACCAGTTCGCCGTTGTCGATCGCCTGCTGGAAACGCTCGCGGGTGACGAACCGGTGCTCGCGCCCCTCTTGCTCGTTGCCGCGCCTGCCACGCGTGGTCATGGTCGGCACCTGGGTCATATCGGGAGTGAATTCCCGGACACGCTCAATCAGCGTGTTTTTCCCCGCCCCCGATGGCCCAACCAGCACAAAGAAGATACCGTCGCCTGTCATCGCGATCCTTTCACGCGCAGGAGAATCCACGGCCGGATGTTCTCGGAGTTTAACACGCTGCGGGCTGATCGTCTATGGGTTTTCGGGACCTCAGGCGAGACGAAAAGAGAAGGGGCTGCCGGTTGCGGCAGCCCCTGGAAGCGCGCTGCTGCGCTGGGGTTATGAGTCGTAGACCTGAATGTCGTCGATATACCAGCCATCGCCGACGCCGGCGTTGTAGCGCGCATCGAGCCGGAAGCGAATGTTGACGAGCTGGCCCGCATACGCGCTCAGATTGACATAGGATTGCGCCCACGTGGTTGAAGCGCCGCTTGTGTTGGTGACTTCGGTCCAGGAGTATCCCTGATCCGTCGAAACTTCAACTCTGCCGTAGTCGCTCGAACCTAACAGCCGCTTGTACCAGAAGGACAGGTACGGCGCGCTGGCGCCCCTCAGATCGATCATGCCTTCCAGCGTCATCGCCATGTTGTTCTGATGATCGTAGTTCCCCGCCGGGCTGTCGTGGTAGACCTGCGTCGCGAGGCCAAAATCGACCCGGACGCGGGCGCTGCCGCCGCTTTCATAGTACTCGACGACGATGTCGTGCGTGCCCGCGCTGAGGGTAACCATCGTGGTGTCCGGGGTGCTGTCGTTATAGCTGCGATCCACCCAGGCGTCGATCACGGTTGCGCCGTCTATCAGCACCCGGATACCGTCATCGGACCGGGTCTGGATTTCGTAAACCGTGCCATCGTCGAGCACGTTGATCGTGCGCGTCCAACGCACCAGGTAACCGTCGTTGACGCCACTCAGCCCGACCGCGGATCCTGGCCCACCCGATCCCCAATCGAAGTTGATTGCAGCATCTGTCCGCGTGCCGCGATACTCACCAGCGTCGAACTGGCGGTTCCAGTTGGTGTCCCGGAAGTACTCGCCGGTCCAGCCGCCGGGGCCGAGACCGGTCGTGCTGAGGGTCCGCGCCGCAGGCACGCGGCCCCATGTCCCGTCGAAGACCCAGTTGTCGTTGTCGCTCTCAGCATCGTCGAAGAACGGCAGCGTGAAGATTGGCTCGGCTCCGTCGCGCTCGATGACAGCGATATCGTCGATGTACCAGCCATCAGCGACGGTCGAGGTACGCTCCGCGTAAAGCCGGAAGCGCAGCTTGACCAGCTTGCCTGCATAGCTCTCCAGCGAGGCCGTTGTACCGATCTGCCGTCGATTCCACGAGGTTGTTGTTGAGCCAGTTCCATTCAACCGGTTAAGCTGTTCCCAATTGCTCCAGGTCTGCCCGCCGTCGGCGGAAGCTTTGACCTCAACAAGAGTTGCGTCGTCACTGTCTGCCAGCGCGAGCCGCTCCCAGATGTAGAGCGTCGGCTTTACCGTCCCGGTCAGATCGATCGCGCCGCGCAGTTCCAGGATGCCATTCGATTCGTGCTGGTAGTCTCCGTCGGGGCTGTCGTGCGCTGAGGCGCCGCCGGTGCGCTGATCGGTGCTGATGCGCGCCCAACTGCCGCCCCAATACCAGCGGCTGTTCGCGCTTTCAAAGCCTTCGGTGAAGGGCAGTGAGTAGACCGGTTCGGTGTACTCCTGCACGCAGATGTCGTCCAGCCACCAGCCGTCATCGATCAGCGCGTTCGTCAGCGCATCCAGACGGAAGCGCAGCATGAGTTCCGAGCCGGTGTAGGCGGACAGGTCCACCGCCTCGCGCGTCCACGAGCGGATATGGTCGTAGCCGCTGCTGGGAACGGTTGAGCTACCGTAGCCAGGCGGCCGGACGTTTCGCGTCTTGGTCCAGATTGTCGTCCACGTCTGGCCGAGGTTGGTCGAAACCTCGACGTTCAGCTTTTCGTCCCGATCGATATCCCACTGGTGCCAGAAGGTTAGCTCCGGGCGTGTCGCCGATACAAGATTGAGCCGGGGCACAAGCTGAAGAATGCTGTTGGTCAGATCGCCATAGTTGGACCCCGGGCTGTCCGAGAAGAAGCGTGAGCCGCTGCGTGCGATAGTGGACTGGTCCTGGCCGGAGTTGTAGTCTGCTCCGTCAACGACCGCCCATTGCCCCATCGGCAGCCATGATCCACCGCCGCTCTCGATGTTGTCGCACCAGTTCAGGTAGATCAGGCCGTTATAGCGGTTGCGCAGGGCAAAGTCGTCGATGTACCAGCCGTCCAGCATTGTCGCGCTGGACGAGACCGTCAGCCGGAAGCGGAAGTGGAACGACTGCCCGACAAAGGCGTCGAGCGGGATCACGACCTGGGTGTAGGCGCGGTTGGTCGCCGCGCTGGCGAGATAGCTACCAGTCAGGCGGGTCCAGGTCTGGCGATTGTCCAGGGAGATCTCGGCGTACGCCGCCGCGCCGCTGCCCAGCTCGTACCGGTGCCAGAAGACCATCTCTGGCTCAACCACCGGGTCACCTTCGAGCAGCGCGTTGTCGAGCACGATCTTGCCGTCGAGTTCGAGGAAACTGTCTGTGGAGCGCG
>JADLHR010000147.1 GCA_020848665.1 Anaerolineae bacterium | reverse complement strand
ATTCGCGACGGTCAGATGGTCGCCACTGTCAAGCAGCAGCCTGACCTCCAAATGGAAACCGCTGTCGAAACCGCCGCTGCCCTCCTGCGTGGCGAGGACGTCGAACCCCTCGTCATCATCCCCCTCGTCCTCGTGACAGCCGATAATATCGAAGAGTAAATCCCTTCACAGTAGCAAACATCTGGATTGAGCTTTGATACGTATTGGGCCCTTTGAAATCAAAGGGCCCAATACGTGTTAGTGTTCAACAGAAACTGGCACTGATCCTACAGAAGCAGTATTCGGCTTGGTTGACCGAGTTCACACGGCCCAACGCCCAAACGGACGACTTCCACCGCCCCTTCACACCTGATAGACTGATCACACAGTCGCGGCGCAGCCTGAATCGCCCCGTTCGCTACAGCCCGCGCCGACGACGCATTCCTCTTCCCCCGACCTGCGGCCGGCGGCACGATTTCAGACCGCCGGCCTGGGGAACACTCGCCGGGCTAGCTACCTGGCGGGCAGTTGAGCGGCTCCTGTGCGGGCCGCAATGACGACGGCACAGCGTCGAACCAATGGCGCTGTGCCGTTTGGATTCTGGAGCGCCTGCGTGCCAGTCAGTTTCGTGATGTTCGCGGTCGTTGTGGCGCTGCTGAGCGCGTTCGTCATCTGGTCGGCGCTGGCCATTGGCGCGCGCTCCGATCCATTCTGAGAACGCACATTCTCATAAGCAATTCGAACGAAAGAAAACCGCGCGCATGCCGGCGATTTTGCACCGGTCCTATCCCTAAGGAATCGCGATGGCCGACGCCCTGGCCGGCGAACTGCTGACCATCCGCTATGTGACCCTCGACCAGGCGCTGGCCTGGCGCTGGGGCGAGAACCCGAAGCGTCACGACCTGGAGCGCATGGCCGCGTCCATCCGGACGCATGGCTTCCGTGATCCATCGATTTTTGACAGCGCGCTGGACGGCATCCCCGCCGGCAACGGGCGGCTCGAAGCGCTGGAACACCTGCGGGACAGCGGCGAGGACGCGCCACGCGGCGTGGGGCTGGACGCGGCCGGCGTGTGGCACGTGCCCATCGTCTTCGGCGTCGATGCCCCGTCACGCCTCATGGCCGAGCGCTTCGGCGTTGACCACAACAACCTGACGGTCGTCGGCTTCTCGGCCGAAGAGGTCTCGCGCCTGTGGCGGCAGGACGATTACCTCTCGCTGCTCAAGCGGCTGGCGGACGGCGACGCGCTGCCGCTGACCGTGCCCGACGACGACTTTCAGACGCTGCTGGCGCTGCTCGATCCGATCGAGATCGACGCACCCGACGATCCCGGCGCCGACCTGGACCGCGCCGACGAGCTGCTCGCCCAGTGGGGCGTCGAGCGGGGACAGCTGTGGGAGATTCCGAGCTCCACCATTCCCGGCAGATCGCACCGCCTGCTGTGCGGCGACAGCACTGACGCCGCCGACGTGGCGCGCGTGATGGCCGGCGAGCGCGCCGCGCTGTTCGCGACCGACCCGCCGTATCTCGTCGACTACGACGGCACCAACCACCCGCACAAGTGGAACGAGCCGGACAAGAACAAGGACTGGAGCGAGAGCTACCAGGACTGGGACGACTCGACGCAGGGCGAGGCGCTCTACGACGGCTTCATCCAGCGAGCGGTGGAGCTGGCCATCGCGCCCGACGCGGCGTGGTACTGCTGGCATGCCAGCCGGCGCCAGGCGCTGCTGGAGTCGATCTGGCAGCGGTACGGGGCGTTCGTGCACCAGCAGATTATCTGGGTCAAGGACCGCCCGATCCTCACCCGCAGCTGGTACATGTGGCAGCACGAGCCGTGCTTCTTCGGTTGGGTCAAGGGCCAGAAGCCACCGCGCCACGCCGACGACTATCCGCCGACAGTCTGGACGTTGCCGACTGTGCCAGCGGGTGAGCGCACCGACCACCCGACGTCCAAGCCGGTCGAGCTATTCAGCCTGCCGATGCGCCAGCACACCGTCGTCGGCGACGTGTGCTACGAGCCGTTCGCCGGCAGCGGCAGCCAGCATGTGGCCGGCGAGCAGACGGGGCGACTGGTGTTCGGGCTGGAGCTCCAGCCGCAGTACGTCGCCGTCATTCTGGAGCGCCTGAGTGGGATGGGCCTGGCCCCACGCCGGGTCGAGGAGACCTAACGTGTGGCGGACCGTCCGTTGTGGGAACGCCAGCCGTGGGACACGCCGGCGAGCTGGGAGAAGTTCCACACCTACTACCTGGCCCAGGCGCCGCCGCGCTCGCTGAACGAAGCGTACCGGCGCTACAGGACAGAACAGGGCCAGACCCAGGCCAGCCCAGACGCGCCCGAAGCGCCGGGCAGCTGGCGACGCTGGTATCGCGCGCAAGACGGCCACGGCCAGCTCATTCCCGGCGCGGCGCCGTGGAACGAGCGGGCGCAGGCCTGGGACGATCACCTGGCCGCGCAGGACCGCCAGCGCTGGGACGCGCGGCGGCGCGACGTGCGCGAGCGCGACTGGGACGCCGGCGACGCCCTGCGCGAGCTGGCGGCGCAGATGCTGGCCCAAACACCGCAGTTTCTGAAGACGACGCGCCGCCTGGTGCGCGGCGCCAACGGCGAGCCCGACCGCGAGATCATCACGGTCGCGCTGACCGCCGACACGCTGCTCCGGGCGCTGAAACTGGCCAGCGACCTGCAGCGCCAGGCCGCCGAAGTCTTGCCACCGGTCCAGCGCCACGAAGTGGGCGGCGCGCCGGACGGCGAAGGCATCCCGATTTCGTTTATTCGCGTGATCGCGCACGAGGCCGACGACGATGACGCTGACCATCCAGACGCCAACTGAGACGTCGTCGCTCTTCTCGATCGTCCAGGAGCCGGATCCCCATGGGCGGCCGCGGCGCGGCGTCGACCTGCATTTCCACGCCGGGCAGGCGCGCGCCTGGCGCAGCCGGCGGCGTATCGTCGCCATCATCTCCGGCAGCCAGGGCGGCAAGACGTCGTTCGGGCCGTGGTGGCTGGCGCGCGAAATCGAGTGGTGTGGGCCGGGCGACTACCTGGCCGTGACCGCGACGTTTGACCTGTTCAAGCTCAAGATGCTGCCGGCCATCCGCGAGGTGTTCGAGGACCTCCTGGGCATCGCGCGCTACTGGTCGGGCGACCAGGTGCTGGAATTGTGCGAGCACCGCTGGGACGACGCGCAGAACGCCTGGGTCCCGCAGCGCGGGCAGTACCGGGCGACACGCTCCAGCGACCCGATGTGGGGCCGCGTCATCCTGCGCTCGGCGGTCGCCAAGGGCGGTCTCGAGTCGGCGACGGCCAAAGCCGCCTGGCCGGACGAAGCCGGGCAGGACGAATTCTCGCTGACGGCCTGGGAGGCGATCCTGCGCCGGCTGGCGCTCAGCCGCGGGCGGGTGCTGATCACGACCACGCCCTACAACCTGGGCTGGCTCAAGCAGCAGGTTTACGACCCGTGGGTGCGCGGCGACCCGGACATCGACGTCATCCAGTTCCCATCGGTCATGAACCCGGCCTTCTCGCGCGAGGAGTACGAAGACCGCCAGCGCAAGATGGACGGCTGGAAGTTCCGCATGTTCTACGGCGGGCTGTTCGACCGCCCCGCCGGTCTGATCTACCAGGCGTTTGTGGACGCCTACCGCCACGAAGGCGGGCACAAGGTGGCGCCGTTCACGCTGCCGGCCAGGTGGCCGCGCTATCTGGGCGTCGACCCGGGCGGCGCGCACGTCGCCAAGGTCTGGCTGGCGCACGACCCGGACGACGACCTCTATTATCTGTACCGCGAGCGGCTCGACGGCGACAAGTCGACCGCCGAACACGCCGCCGAAGTGCGCGCGCTGGAAACCGGCGCCGGTGAGCGCGTGGTGCTGGCCTACGTCGGGCAGCCGTCCGAGAGCCAGGTGCGGCGCGATTGGGAAGCGGCTGGCCTCTACCAGGTGGCGCCACCGCCCACCGCCGACGTCGAGAGTGGGATCGACACCGTCATCTCGCTCTTCAAGGAACACCGGCTGTACGTCTTCGACGACTGTCTGGGCGTGCAGGACGAACTGGCGACCTACCAGCGCAAGCTGGACGAGAACGGCCAGCCGACTGACATCATCCAGCACAAGGAACGCTATCACCGCCTGGACGCGCTGCGCTACGTGGCGCTCGGCGTCGCGAAAGGGGCGCGCGCCCGCGTCGGGGCGGCGCCACGGTCGCTGACGAGGCGCCGGCGATGAGCCTGTGGAGGAGACTGACCTTGGCCGCACGCGCTGCCCTCATCACATTTCGCTATCCGGCGCTGGCGCCGACTGAGCGCCCGGGCGTGGTCGCGCGCGACGACTGGTCGTCGTTCGAGGCGCGGCTGTTTCGCTACAACCTCTACAGCCTGTTCTACCACAATAAAATCTTCACCGCCCTCGAGCAGTACCGCGCGCAGCACCTGGCCGAGCGCGGGCTGTACCGCTTCACGCGCCCGATCTACAACCCGACCTTCCGCCTGGTGGAGTTGGAGGCCGCCAAGGCCTACGGCGGGGCGATCGACTGGGACAACTTCTCGGACGGCGCCATCCCACTGCAGGGCGCCGACGACCGTATCCTCCAGGCGGCGCGGCAGCTGTTTAAGTGGTCGAACTGGGGCCAGCGCAAGTCGCTCTACGCGCGCAACTGCGCGCGCTACGGCGACGCGGTGATCAACGTCACCAGCGACGCCGAGGCGGGGAAGGTGCGGCTGGAACTGCTCCACCCCGGCGTCGTGCGCGAGATCGAGGCTGGCGCGACCGGCTTCGTTAAGCGCGCTGTGATCGAGTACGAGCGCCTGGAGCGCGGCGACGAGCGACCGTGGCTCTACACGCTGGAGATCGACGAGGAGCGCTTCGCGTCCTACCGCGATGGCGAGCCGCACGCCGTCCACGCCGACCCATTCGGCCGCCTGGCGGCGTCGTGGCCCAATCCCTACGGCTTCGTGCCGCTGGTGACCGCGCAGTCGCTCGACATCGGCGAGTTGTGGGGCGCGGCGTCCTTCCACGCTTCGATCGAGAAGATTGAAGAGGTCAACGACCTGGCCAGCATCCTGCACGACCAGATCAGGAAGGCGATCACCGCGCCGTGGTTTCTGCCGGGCGTGACCGCGCTCAACCAGCTGCAGGAAGACGTCGCGGTCGCTGGCGACGACGAGGCCGAAGACGAGGCGCTGCGCAACAGCGTGCCGGTCATCCTCGGCCCGCAGGGGTCGCAGGCGCAGATGCTGGTGGCCGACATCAACATCGCCGATTCGCTCAAGGCCATCGAACGCCTGCT
>JADLHR010000146.1 GCA_020848665.1 Anaerolineae bacterium | reverse complement strand
TCCCACGCGGCGCGCAGCAGCGCGTAGCTGTTCTCCAGCGTGTCCGGCACGACGCGCGTCCCACCGATGACCGTCATGAAGTTCGTGTCGGCGTTCCAGCGCGGGACGACGTGCAGGTGAAAATGGTCCGGGATGCCTGCCCCCGCGCTGGCGCCGATGTTCGCGCCGGTGTTGAAAGCGTCCGGGTGATAGACTTTGCGCAGCGCGGCCAGCGCGCGGTTGACCATCATCATCAGGTCAGCCAGCGCGTCCGCGCTCAGGTCTTCGGGCGTCGCCACGTGAGCATACGGGACGATCAGCAGATGCCCATTGTTGTACGGATAGCGGTTGAGCGTGGCGTAGACGTGCTCGCCGCGCGCGACGACCAGCTCCGCCGCGTCGCGTTCCGGATGCTGCCCTTTGATGCAGAACAGGCAGCCGTCGTAGTCCTGGCGGTCCTCCCCGCGCAGATAGGGCATTCGCCAGGGCGTGTAAAGAATCGGGTCCATGATCATCCTCGCGCGCTGACTTGACGGGCGTGGGCGGCGCGCTGGCCGCCGGGTATCGCCCGATTGTACCACTCCGTTAAGCGCGCGGTCGCACTTACGCTGACCATACGCCCCGGCAGTTACGCGGCGGTTACAGGCGCTTGCAGGCGGCGCGGTTTCGCGTGACAATCGGATAATCATCACGCGCTCGGCCGCCGGAGACCGCATCATGACTGACACATTCAGCTACGATTCGCTGCGACAGGCGCTCGGAAAGCACCCGTTCCGCTTTTACGAGCGCGCCGCCAGCACACAGGACCTCGCGCGCGATTGGGCGCTCGCCGAGCCGGACCTGCCCTCCGGCGCGCTGGTGATCGCGGAGGAGCAGACGGCGGGGCGCGGGCGGCAGGGCCGCGTGTGGCAGACTCCGCCCGGCGCGGCGCTGGCCCTGAGCATGATCCTCCAGCCACACCTCGCGCCCGAACAGCTTCCGCGTATCACGATGCTCGGCGGCGTAGCGGTCGCGGCGACGCTCAGCCCGCTGCTGGGCGACGCGGTCGCGCTCAAATGGCCGAACGACGTGCTGATTCGCGGGCGGAAGGTCTGCGGTATCCTGTCCGAAGCGACGTGGAACGGCGACCGGATGGGACCGGTCGTGATCGGCGTCGGGCTGAACGTGCGCGTCTCGTTCGAAGGCACGGACCTCGCTGAGCGCGCGACCAGCCTCGAAGCCGAGCTGGGCGAGCCGATCAATCGCCATGTGCTGCTCGCCAACCTGGTCGGACACCTGCTGCGCTGGAGCCGCCACGTGCACGACCCGGCGCTGGTCCAGGTCTGGCGCGGCTGGCTGAAGACGCTGGGCCGCCGTGTGACGATCTACCCGCAGCTAGACGGCAGCGCTGCGTTCCAGGCGGTCGCCGAATCCGTAGATGACAACGGCACGCTGTGGGTTCGCCTGGACAGCGGCGAGCAGCGGCGCATCATCGCGGCGGACGTGGGGCTGGCGGAGATATAATTCACCTCGCTCCTCAAACTATGTTGATTGCCAACGCGCCGCCTCACCTTATCCCTAAATTCCCGCTCCCCGGCGGAAAGGGGACTTCAAACCATACGCGCTCGTGACCCGGTTTTCTCTCCGCTCCCAGTTGGAGTGGGACCAGAGGCAGGTGAACCGGCCCGGGTTCGAACGCGGGTTGACTCGGCGGGCCGATCCGTTAGAATCGGCTCCCGGTGTTTTGCGGGTGGGATAGCCGGGCACGTATGGGAATCCGTTTAGACTGGCAAGTTGAATCTGAGCAGACCGAGCTGCGCGCGCAGGAAGACCCCGAAGCGCGGCGGCGGCGCCGGGTTGCGCAGCGGCGGCTGGCGCTGCTCATGGTTGCGATTGGAAGCCTGTTCTGCCTGGCGGCGGCGCTGGTGATCTGGCGATTGCAACAGGTGGACAACCACTATCGCGGCGACCTGATCGACACGGTCGAGGCCGAGGTCACCGCGCTGCGGCTGGGCGATCTCGACGCGTTCATGCGTATCCAGCGCAGCCGGAGCGGGCCGTTTCTCGCCGAGCAGGTGCGCGAATTCGAGACGTACCAGCAGCTCAAGCAGTCGCACCGCGTGCAGCTTAGCGGTGACGTGCTGGACGCAGCGATCGACGACAAGACCGGGCGCGTCGTGGTCGAGGAGATCATCGACGGCGTGCCGTACAGGGTCGTCTGGTTCTACTGGTACTATGAGCAGGACAACTCCGGCGAGGCGACCGGCTGGCGGCGCGTGCCGGATAACCTCGCCTTCTGGGGCGAGGAGCGCACGCTGCGCACCGCGCGCACCCGCCTGCGCTACCAGGCGCTCGACGAGGACCTGGCGCAGGCGCTCAGCCCGCGCCTCGACGACTGGTGGACGCGCGGCTGTTCGCTGCTAAGCTGCGCGCAGGACCCGCCCGCGCTGCACGCCGAGATCGTTGCGCGGCCACCCGGCCCGGCGGCGTGGGACGCTGGCGACCCCTGGACGCTGATCATCCCCTCGCCGCTGGTCACGCGCGCCCGCGCTGATGTCCCGCTCTCGCCCGACCTGGAGCACGCGCTCCGCGAACTAGTCGCGGAGCGGCTGGCGCGCTACGCCGCCGGAGATCAGACGTTCGCCCCCGTCTCGGATGCAGCGTGGCTGGCGGACGAGCTGGCGATCTGGCTCGGCAACCGGCTCGTCGCGGGGCATACCGCGCCTGCCGCCGACCCGACATTCGCCGGTCAATTGGTCGCGCAATACGGCGAGCCAGCGATCGCGACGCTGGTGAGCACGCTTCGCACGCTGGGGCCGGACATCCCGATCGACGCCGCCATCCAGGCGATCAGCGGCGTTTCGCTGGCGCAGATGAGCGTCGAACAGCTTAACCAGCTTGATTGGCGCGGGTTCTTCCAGTGGCGTGTGCAGTTGGAGCATGATCTGCTGGCGCAGCCTACCGCCCAGGCTGGCTTCCTGTCGCTGTATGACCTGGAGCGCGCCGACGCTGCCAGCAACGCTACCCTGCGCCGCGACGACCCGATCTACGCGCTGCTTGACGCGCCGCAGGTGACGGCGGTCGGTGTGACGCGTGACGATGGCGGGCAGACTTTCGCGGTGGTCGAATATGTGCAGGACCGCGCCGGGGAACAGGTCACCGAAACCGCGTTCTGGCGGCTGACCGGCGGGACGTGGAAGCGCGTAAGCTGAGAGCAGCAAGGAATAGCAAAGAGCAGCCAGGAACAGCCAAAGGCAGCAGGGACAGCAAAAGCAGCGGGGTAAGTCCCGCCGCTTTCCCGCTGCATTCCGCTATCTTGCACTGCACTTTGCTGCTTTTTGCTTAAGACCTCGGCTGGCGCGGGTTCTCGTAGCCGAGCGCGTTCAGCGCCGCGTCAAGCTCCTCGTTGCTCGGCTCGACCAGCACCGTCTGGTTGTCGTCCGGCCCCATCACAATTGTCGGCGTAATCCGCTTGCCGCTGTTGTAGAGAATCACGAAACGCTCGGCTTCGAGGTCCTCGTTGATGTTGAGATACTCATACATCACGCCGCGCTCGTCCAGAAACTCCCGCGCCTGCACGGTGTCTTCGCAGTCCGGGCGCCCATAGATCACAAATGGATGTTCCACAATCCTGACTCCTGAACTCAGCGAATAACCAAAACTCCTGTTGAGATTATGGCCCGTGCGGCGGCGCAGCGGCAACGCTCAGGTGGGGAACAAGGCCCTCAGCCGGATAACCCGCCCGCGTCAGGCGTAGTCATAGAAGCCGCGGCCGGCCTTGCGTCCCAGGTATCCCGCCGCGACCAGCTTGCGCAGCAGCGGGCAGGGCCGGTATTTCGGGTCACCCAGCCCGGCGTGCAGCACTTCGAGCGTGTGCAGCACGATGTCCAGCCCGATGAAGTCGGCCAGGGTCAGCGGCCCCATTGGGTGATTCATGCCGAGCTTCATCACCGTGTCGATGGCTTCCGCTGTGCCGACGCCTTCCATCAGCGCGTAGATCGCCTCGTTGAGCATCGGCATCAGGATGCGGTTGGCGATGAAGCCGGGGTAATCCGCCGCCTCGACCGGCGTCTTGCCGAGCCGTTCGCTGAAGGTCATCATCGCGTCCAGCGTGGCCTGGCTGGTCGCCAGCCCGCGAATGACCTCGACAAGCTGCATCAGCGGGACCGGGTTCATGAAGTGCAGGCCGATAACCTGTTCGGGCCGTTTCGTCGCTGCCGCGATCTCGGTGATCGAGATCGACGAGGTATTGCTGGCGAGGATCGCGCCTGGCGGGGCAACCTCGTCCAACCGCCGAAAAATCGTCTGCTTGAGCGGCAGCGTCTCGCTGACCGCCTCAATCACCAGTTGGGCGTCGCTCGCTTCGGACAGATCGAGGCCCACCGTGATACCGCTGAGCGCCGCGTCGCGCTGCGCGTCGGTGAGCTTGCCCTTGCCGTGCAGCTTCTCGACGCTGACGCGAATCGAGGCCAGCGCCCGGTCGAGCGCCGCCGCGTCCACGTCGATCAGCCGCACACGATGGCCGTTCGCCGCGCAGACCTGAGCGATGCCGCTGCCCATCGTCCCCGCGCCGATCACGCCGATGCTCTGGATGTCGTCCACGTTCATGATCGCCTCTCCCTCTCAAACGATCCTGTAAGAATACTTGGCGAGCGCAGCTTGCTGCGCCCCTGCACGGGATTCCCTTGTTGCGGCGCTTTGCTGCTCTTAGAGGCTGTTATGCACTTTGTGGTCTGGCTTCCAGGCCATCCCCCCATCCTTCCGACCTGCGGTCGGCTTTCCTTCCCCCAGAACGAGGGAAGGAAAAAAACCAGAGCGGTCTCCCCTTCCCTCATTTTGGGGGCAAGGGGCCGGGGGATGGGGGG
>JADLHR010000145.1 GCA_020848665.1 Anaerolineae bacterium | reverse complement strand
TGCTGCCTGGCTTCGACGAATACCTGCTCGCTTACCAGGATCGCGGTGTGGCCCTCGACCCGGCGCACGCGCAGTTGATCCAGCGTGGCGGCATGTTCGCGCCGGCGATCGTGATCGAGGGGCGCGTGGTCGGGACGTGGCAGCGCGCGGTCAAAAAGCGCAGCGCCACAATCACACTGCAACCGTTCGCCCCGCTGAGCGACAGCCAGCTTCAAGCGATCTCGGACGCGGCGCAGCGGTACGGCGCGTTCCTCGGCCTGCCGGTTGAGGTACACTAGGACGCGGTTTTCGGCTTTCACGCACAAGGGACAAGGGAACTTATGCGAGTGGTGCTTCAGCGTGTGACGCGCGGCGCGGTGCGAGTCAACGACGAGCTGGTTGGCGCGGTGGGCGAAGGATTCGTGATTCTGGCCGGAGTGGGCCACGCCGACGGCGAGGCGCAGGCGCAGTGGCTGGCGCGCAAGATCGCCGGGCTGCGCGTCTTCGAGGATGAAGGCGGTAAATTCAACCGCTCGCTGCTGGACGTGGGCGGCGGCTGCCTGGTCGTCTCGCAGTTCACGCTGTTCGCCGATGCGCGCCGGGGCCGCCGCCCCGGCTTCACCGACGCCGCGCCGCCGGAGATCGCGGAACCGCTGATCAGCCGTTTCGCGGAACTGCTGCGCGCCGAAGGCGTCGCGCGCGTCGAGATGGGCGTCTTCGGCGCGCGGATGGAAGTCGAGATTCACAACAGCGGCCCGGTGACGATCTGGCTCGACACCGACGATCTGATGCGGGTCTAAGCCTTCCGCTGCCGCGCCGGATCGTCGCGCGCCAGCAGCAGCGTTTCCAGATCGTAGATTTCCTGATCGTCCAGCGAGTCGAGCAGGTCTTCCATCCGGCGCGGGGTGCGGCGCTTGGCCTTCGACAGCCGCGCCACCCGATCCGACCCGATTGAGTCGCCCTGCGGAGACGACCACACTACCGCCGTGCAGGCCACCGCTGCAATCGCGACCACGACGATGATGCCGAATAGTTCGGCGCCCCCGGCATTGGCGATTGGGCCGGTCGCCGACGTGAGCAGCGAGATCGTGATACCCATGAAACCGCCCCAGATCAATAAGACTGCGATAAGACGTGCCATGCGCTGAGTTCCCCCGCGAAGCGCGCTAATAACTGCGAACGATCTGGCGGCCTGCCTGGCCGATCAGGTGCCCGGTGGCGATCTGGCTGTAGAAGGCGAGCACAAAGATGCCGATGCAGGTGATCAGCGCGAGCGGCGAAATCACGGCGAAGATCAGACCGAGCAGCAGATAATACAGCAGCAGGCTGACCAGCGTGCCGAGGTTGGCGCGCGCCTCGCGCCAGAGCGCCCCAAACTGGGTGAACTCGGAGAAATTGCCAGTCTGGGAATAGCGCATGACGCCGATCCAGTACATCGCCGTCGCCGGGATGGCATAGAAGATCGACAGCAGGACGGACAGCATCGACACGCACGCCAGCGCGAAATCACCGGCGCTCGATCCGTCCGCGATTCCCGACAACAGCGCCATCAGGCACCAGAAGGGCATCAGCGGCAGCGCGTACACCAGCCCCGCCAGCCCGGCCATCACGCCGTCGGTGAAAACCTGCCCCAGCTCGTCCGAGCCGGGCAGCGGGCGCGCCGACCCGCGAATCACATTGCGGGCGACGGCGATCTGATACCCCAGGCTGCCAATCCAGCCGATCACCGGAATGAGCGTCACGAGCGAGCCGACCGCGATCTTGACCGGCCAGTCCTCGTCATCGAATGGAAATTTCAGCGCGCGAACCAGATCCATGCCCCTGCTCCTCAGACCCCGGTCGGCGGCATCGCCGCCGGTGTGCGCAACACCCGTCCACAATCAGCACCTGGCGGCTGATCGCTGCTCCTATGTGAACTATCGGAAGTATCTGGCATAGCGGCTCAGCGCCAGGGGGTTAAGGGGTGAGGTTCGCCGTGCGAACTGCCGCATTTGCCAGTTCATTTCGATAAGCCACTTAGCACCAATTGTGTCCGCAAAGGCTATACGCGCAAGGGACGCGCCAGGTTGCGGAAGCTCAGTGATCGCGCGGCGGAGCGGAAGACGAGATCGCGCCATGCCTGCGGCGCAGCGGTGACGCCGTGCGCAGCCACAGACCGACTTGCTGCTCGACAAAAACGAAGATGAAGATTGCGGTCGCCGTCAGCACGATCGCCGGGCCGGTCGCTATGTCGCCGTGATACGAGACGTAAAAGCCGATGATGCTCGACGCCGCGCCGATCAGCGCCGAGATCGCCATCATCGGCAGCAGGCGGTGCGTCATCAGGTTCGCAGTCGCGGCGGGTGTAACCAGCAGGGCGACCATCAGCGCAATACCGACTGTTTGCAGCGAGACGACAATCGTCACGCCAATCAGCACCAGCAGCAGCAGGCGGAACGTCTCCGCCGGTAAACGCAGCGTGCGCGCCAGCGTCGGGTCGAACGAGATAATCAGGAATTCCTTATAGAACAGCGCGACCACCGCCAGCACGATCGCGCTAAAGAGGATGATCAGCCGCAGATCGCGGTCCGAGACGCCGAGAATCTGCCCGAACAGGATATGCGACAGGTCGCCCGCGTAGTTATCGATGCGCGAGATCATGGCGATCCCTAGCGCAAACATCGCGGCGAACACCACGCCGATCGCGGTATCTTCCTTGATCCGCTCGTGGCGCGTCAGCCAGCCGATGCCGAGCGCGCTCGCCACGCCCGCCACCAGCCCGCCCCAGAACAGGTCATCGGTCCGCCCGCTGGCACGCTGGTACATAAACGCCACGCCGGGCAGGATCGCGTGCGCCAGCGCGTCGCCGAAGAACGCCATCCCGCGCACGACAACATATGTCCCGACCACGCCGCTGACGATCCCGACCACGATCGCGGCCTCCATACTGCGCGCCAGCAGCGGATAGCGCAGCGGATCGAGCACCAGCGTCTGAAACTCGGAGAGCAGCGTGTCCCACAAGCCCGACGCCAGAACCCAGCCCAGCACGATGCTCATTGTCTACTCGCGATCATGCCCGGCCCGGCGCAGCGCCGTCCAGCAG
>JADLHR010000144.1 GCA_020848665.1 Anaerolineae bacterium | reverse complement strand
GTTTTTTACAGCGCGGCAACGATTTGTTTACAGAGTATTGGTACGCTAAGCGCACAAAGCGAGTCTGTCCGCGCCTGACGCAGTGGTAGCGTTGCGATGAGCCTGCGCGCCCGGTTATTAGCCTCTTACGTCACGATCCTGCTGGTCACGCTGCTGCTGGTCGGCGTGGTGCTGGTCGTGTTCCTGCGCTCGCGCCCGCTGCCGACCGAGGGTCTGGTCCGGGACCTGGCGACAACCCTGCTCGACATTGGCGTGCGCGGCGTGGCCCGTGTCGCAATCGCCACCTCGGAAGGCAGCCGCGAGGCAGCGATCATCACCTTCCTCGGCGAGGAGGCCCGGCTATCCGACAAACGCCTGATGATTCTGACCGCCGCTCAGCGTGTGGTCTATGATTCTAACGGTACCTATGGGATGGATTCGGCTGTGCGGAATCTTGAGCAGGAGGCGCTGCTGACCTCGCGCTCCGGCGACCGGACGCTGATCGCGCAGGGCCGCTTCGAGGACCCTGACGGCAGTAAATGGCTGTACGTCTCCCAGGCGCCCCAGATGCAGCGTGGGGTGCGCGATCTGGCGGTGGTCGTCGCGGCGCCGGTCCCCCGGCCCACGCTGCGCCAGTTGTTCCAGGCGTTCGGCGGCAATTTCTTCCGGCCGCTGGTGCGCGCAGCGGGAATCGCGCTGCTGGTGGCGCTGATCCTCTCGGCGCTGATCGCGCGCTCGGTGGCGCGCCCGCTCCAGCAGATCAGCCGCGTGGCGGAGCGCCTGGCCGGAGGCGACTACAGCCAGCGGGCGCCGGTCAGCGGCCCGCCGGAAGTGCGCGCCCTGGCCGAGTCGTTCAACGATATGGCCGTCCGCGTAGCGGTCGCGCAGCAGGCCCAGCGCGATTTTCTGGCGAACGTCTCGCATGATCTGCGCACTCCGCTGACCAGCATCCAGGGCTTTTCGCAGGCGATTGCAGACGGCGTGACCTCCGACCCCCAGGCCGCGCAGAACGCCGCGCAGATCATCCACGACGAGACCGCCCGGCTGAACCGGCTGGTGGACAGCCTGCTCGATCTGGCGCGGCTGGAAGCGGGCCGTGACGCCCTGGCGCGCCGCCCGGTGCGAATCGACGCCGTTCTGCGCGCGGTGATTGACAGCCTGACCGTCCGCGCCCAGACGCAGAACAGCGCGCTGCGCCTGGAGATCGCTGCCGCGCTGCCGCCAATCAGCGGGGACGGCGATCGGCTGGCGCAAGTCTTCACCAACCTGATCGACAACGCGCTGCGCCACACGTCACCGGGCACGAGTATCACGATCAGCGCGCACCCCGTCTCGAATGGCATTATGATCGCGGTGCAGGACGGCGGCGCGGGCATCCCGCCGGAGGACCTGCCGCGCATCTTCGAGCGATTCTATCAGGTGGACAAGAGCCGCCAGCGCGGGCCGAACGCCGGGGGGCTGGGCCTGGGGCTGGCGATCGCGCGCGAGATCGTCGAGGCGCACGGCGGCACGATCTCCGCTGCCAGCACGCCGGGTCACGGCGCGACTTTCACCGTCTGGCTGCCCGCCAGCAGAGCGTAGCTCTCCGCGCCGCCGCATGATGCCAGGGTTGGCGAAAAATTCACCAAAAATGACGTGAGTATCTGGACGCCCGCCCAGATTGCAGGTATTGTACGCATAGGGGTGGATGCAGCGGCAGCCGGGCGGCGGCCCGGTAACGGTGGAGAGAGCCTGATGCGGCGGATCGGGTGGCAAGATACGGGACAGTGTTGGCGGCGCTGGCGGCAGGGAATCGTAGCGGCGCTGCTCGTCGTGGCGCTGGCGGCGTGCGGCAATGATGACGGTGCGGCGCAGGGGAGCGCGCCTGCGCTCTCGACAACCGACCGGCTGGCGCGCTATGAGGCGTCGCTGCTAGCCGAGACCAACTGGCTGTGGGCGAATATGCTCTATGCCCAGGATCACAGCCGTCCAGACCCGGCGCGCTGTGCGCTTCCCGACTTCGATCACCAGCCGGTCGAGCTGAGCGAAACCGAGCGCGGACAGGATTCGGCGGTCGCGACGCTCGTTCAACTCTCGTACGCAGACACCCTGCTGGTCCAGGCGCGCGCCGAGTGGCAGGCGCATTGTGAGGGCACAGTGCCCAGCGCCAACACCGCCGCGTACCTGAAGTCACGGCTGGAGCCGGCCTACTCCGCGCTGGAGCGCGCGCGGGCCGGGATCGAGGCGCGGCGGCGCTCCGAAGCGCGGCGTTAGGTTCCGATCACTGCCCGATGATCGTCAGGTCGCGCGGGAAGGTCGTCAGGCTCTCGGCGCCGTTCTTCGTAATGAGCATATTATCCTCGATCCGCACGCCGACCTCGCCGGGGATGTAGATGCCCGGCTCGATGGTGAAGACGTTGCCCGGCTCCAGCGGGCGCCGGTTGCCCTCTACAATATTCGGCTCCTCGTGCGTTTCGAGGCCCAGGCCATGCCCGGTGCGGTGGGTAAAATAGGCGCCGAAGCCAGCCTCCTCGATCACGCGCCGCGTAATGCGGTCAACTTCCTGCGCCAGGACGCCCGGCGCACAGGCGGCGCGCCCGGCGGCGTTGGCCGCCTGCACGACAGCGTAGACTTCTGCCAGCCGGGGCGATGGCTCGCCGACCGCGAAAGTGCGCGTAATGTCCGATGCCCAGCCGCGCACGGTCGTGCCGAAATCGAATAGCAGCGGCTCGCCTGCGGCAATCGGGCGGTCGCCCGGCTCGCCGTGTGGCAGGGCGCTGTTCGGCCCGCCAAGCACGATCGTATCAAACGGCAGACGCCCGCCGCCGCGCTGAAGCTGCTCCACCGCAAGTATGCCCGCGATGGTGCGCTCGGTCATGCCAGGGCGCACCTGCGCCAGCGTAGCGCGCAGCGCGGCCTCGCTGATGGCGACTGCGGCGCGCAGCGACTCGACCGCCGCCGCATCTTTATGCAGGCGCAGCGCGGCCAGCGCGCTCCCGGCCAGCACAAGCTGCACGTCCGCAATGTGACGGCGGATCAGCTCGGCTTCGAGCACGCGCATACGCAGCTCCTCCACGCCGATGCGCTTGCCGTCCAGGCCGAGATGGCTGGCGGCAGCCTCGAACGCGCCCCAATAGCCCTCTGAATCCGACCACGCGAACACGACGAACGGCAGTCCGCTGGCGGCCAGCCGCGTCTGCTCCAGCGCCGGAACGATCGCGACCGGATCACGGTCGGGCAAAAAGAACGCGATCAGCGGGCGCTCCATCAGGTGAAAGTCCGCGCCAGTCATGAGGTGCAGGTTCGCGCCGGGGATCAGCGCAATGGCGTCGAGGTCTGCCTGCTTAATAATGGCGTGAATTGTTTGGAGACGGGAGTCGGTCATCGCGCGTACGCTCCGCTGGTGGCGTGTGGATGAAGTCTGCCCCAGAGCCTAGAGCCTGGCGCGCGGCTTGTCAAGCGGTTATCGATCCAAAGTCACGCCGGGCCTGTTATAATCGCAGAGAAACAGGTGGCGGAACATGGCGATCACCGCGCTGGTGCGGCGCGAAGCCTTCGACCAGCGCAGGACACGAGCGGAGAGCGGGCACATGGGCCGATTGGCGTCTTTCGCGGGCGGGCTGTTCAGCGGTGGGCTGCTGGGCGCCCTGCTAGGGCTGCTATTCACGCCGGATTCGGGTGACGAGATGCGGCGCCAGCTGCGCGCGCGCTATCGCAACGCTGTCTCGGCCGGCAGCGCCGCCGCCGATCTCAAGCGGCTGGAGATGGAAGCGGAGCTGGCGCGGCTGACCGGTGTAACCCCGGCGGGGACTGCCGCGCCAACGCCCCCGGCGCAGCGTCCAGGCGCGCGCGGCTAGAGCATGTTATGAACTTGCGCTCGAGAAAAGCCCCCCATCCCCCGGCCCCTTGCCCCCAAAATGAGGGAAGGGGAGACCATCCGGCTTTTTTTCCTTCCCTCGTTCTGGGGGAAGGAAAGCCGGCCGCAGGCCGGAAGGATGGGGGCCTGGGGACCAGACCACGAAGTGCATAACAGCGGTTAGAATGCCCCCGATCCGCTCGCTCAGTCGAGGCGCTCGACGATCAGATCGTAAGTCGCGGGCGCCTTACTGAACGCCGCCATCGCGCCAATCGCTACCGTCAGCGGGCGGTTCGCAGTGACGGTGAACTCCATCGATCCCGCCGCGTAAGCATCAATCGGCATCCGCCGGACGCCGATTCTGCCATCGCGCCGCTCCTGGATCAGCGCGACCGTCCAGCGTTGCGGCAGGGCGCGCGGCACGCGTAAAAACCCCTCCGCGCGCCAGATCGACTGCGCGTGCTCCACGTCATCCCGATAGCCCAGGTCGCGGATCGCGAAGTCGTCGAGCGCCACGCCCGACAGGTTTTCCGAGGCGTCGGTCAGGTATTCGAAGCGGATCAGCACTTTCTGCCCCGCATAGGCCGACAGGTCAATCGCCTCGCGCCGCCAGCGGGTCGAGTAGCCGCTGTAGTACGCGCCGGGCGCTTTCGCGTCGCCGCCAGACAGAGCCAGCGCACCGCCAACGACCTCCCACCGCTGCCCGCCGTCGTCCGACACGAGCACCTGAAACCAGTCGTAGCCTTCCTCGATATCCCACCACGCGCTGAATTCGAGTGTGGCCCGGCTCAGCGCGGACAGGTCGAACTCGCCGGTCAGGCGGGTGGCGCTGCTGTCGAAGCTGTTGGACCACCACATCCAGTCTGCCGAAGCGGGCGCGGTGTCGAGCAGCGAGGCGGTCTGGCTGCCCTGAAAGCTCAGGCGATAGCGCCCCGGCGTGTCAAGCAGCAGATAGTCCGCCCCGTACTGCTGGATCAGGTCGGTCGCCGTGACACGCGCTTCCCCATCGGTCATCGGGCGCGGCGTGATCGTCGCTGGCAGGTCCAGCGTCCGGTAGACGTACTGCCCCTCGGCCACGCTCGCGTCGTCGAGCAGGTTTGCCACGATCCAGTCGGCGAAGACCGCGTCCACGCCGCCCGGCACGCCGGACGCGCGCAGCAGGCTTTCGACCGCGATCAGCCCGTCGCCGTCGGCGCGGGCCAGCGTGCGCGTGAACTCCGGCCCGTAGTGCTCGTACAGGTAGAGCAGGAACAGGTACGAGGCGCCGTAGTGCCGCCCGACGTGCGAGGGCGCGAACGACCAGTCTGCCAGCGCCAGATCAGGATCGTCCAGAAACTCGACCATGGAATTGCCGGCGATGATGTCCGGCGAGAAGCCGTTGAGGTGCTCGGCAAGCTGCGACAGCCCTTCGTTCAGCCAGCGGGCTTCGTTGCCATCGACCGCGTACTGCATCATGTGCTGGTGCTCGTGCGCCAGCGTCGTGAGGTAATCCTGCGTGCCAAGCGGCGCGAGATCCTGGCTGATATACAGCACCGCGCGCTGGTTGCTCTCTGGGCAAAGCTGGCGCGGGCACTGGTCGTCCGGGCTGAACGCGCCCATCACGTCTGACCACAGGGTGCGCTGGTGCAGGATGTGCACCTGGCCGTCGCCGGTCAGGCCGGAAAGGTCCGCGCCGCCGTAGAATGCCTCGTTGACGCGCCAGATGTGCTCCTCGAAGAAGTCAGCAGCCTCTCGCAGGTCGCTCTGATCGACGCGCAGGCGCGGCTCAAACCAGAAGTACGCGTGCGCGCTGCGGTGGCGCAGCACAAACGGGGTACTGACGCCGGACAGGGTGCCAAGCGGGATAAACTGCTCGCGATCGCCGATCGCGTAGTCTCGCGCGGCGAGCGGGGTGAACAACTCCTCGGCGGTCTGCCAGCCCACGTCTACCAGCCAGTCCGCCTCGGACCGGTGGCGCGGGGCAGGCGAGGCATCCGCCCACGACGGCGGCGCTCCGCTCGAATCATCCTGAGCCAGCGCCGCGCCGGGCAGCGACAGACTGAAGACCAGCGCAGCGATCAATGTGGTGATCAATGGGGTGATCAATGTGGTGATCAATGGGGCGATCAGCGTGATAAAGCGCGATGCTGTGGCTGTGCAACGGCCTGACATAATGCGCTCTCCTGAGGATGCGCGTTCCGGTTTTGCCACGCGCGTGCGGCGTGGACGCTTATTCGGGCGCGAGGGCCAGGTCATAGCGCGCTGGCTCAGTCGTGACCGGGGTCAGCCCGGCCACCAGGATCGCCGCGTCGCCTGCCCGCCCGCCGACCGTGATCGTCCATTCTCCCTGCGATGCGTCGCCAGGGCCAAGCAGCCGCGTCACCGGGCCATTCGCCGCGCCCGGCTGGACCACCTGCACCAGGAAGTCCTGCGGCAGGCGGTTGTCCATGCGCAGCCAGCCTTCGCTGAGCCAGCCGCCGTCATCGCGCTCGAAATCTTCGCTGTAGCCGATCTCCGGGATGCGAATGTCGTCTACCACCAGGCCGGGCTGCGTCATCGCGTCGTCGGTGATGTGCTCAAAGCGGAGCAGAATCTCCTGCCCCGCGTAGGGTGACAGGTCGATTGTTTCCTCCACCCAGCCGCCGCTCTCCCCGGTATAGCCTGGCCCGTAGGCGTTGTCATGCGGGTCCTCGGTCGTCATGCGCGGGCCGGTGAGCGGCGTCCAGCGTGCGCCGCCGTCGGTCGAGACAGTGACGTAGGCGTAGTCCCACCCTTCCTCGATGTGGTACCACGTCCAGAAGCGCAGCGTGGCGCGGCTGACGCCCGTCAGATCGAAGGCGCGCGTCAGGCGCGTGTCGCTTTCGTCGGCGCGGTTCGACCAGACCATATAGCGCCCGCTGTGCGCCTCGACCGGCACGATTGAAACCGTCTCGCTGCCCTCGAAGCTGAGGCGATAGGTGCGCGGCTGCGCGCCACCGGGCACGTACAGCGCGTGCGCGCCCCACTGAGGAACCTCCAGCGCCACCGCCTCGCCCGACGCGGCCAGTTCGCGCGTCAGGCTGGCGGGCGGCAGATTGCGCATCGCGGGAAAATGGTAGGTATAGCGGCCATCGCCCACATCGGGGCTGCGCAGCAGGTTGGCGACCAGCCAGTCCGCAAACAGATCGACCAGCGTTACCGGCGCGCCGGTGGCTGGATCGGTCGCGCCGATCTCGGCCAGCGCAGCCGCCACCCCGACCAGCCCGTTTTCAGGGTGGCGGACCAGCGCGGTCGTTCCCTGCTCGCCGAAGCGGTCAAAGAAATAGGCCAGAAACATGAACGACGCGCCGTAGTGTGCGCTGCGATTGTGTTCTTCCCAGGTGTTGAGCTGAAGCGCAGGATCGTGCAGGAAGGCCCACGCGGAACTGCTGGCCCCATATCCGGCGATCATCGCCGCCAGCTCCGATGCACCCTCGTTCAGCCACGATTCTTCGTTCTGATCGACACGCCAGTGCACCATATGCTGGAACTCGTGCGCCAGCACGCTCTCGTACTCGGCGGTTCCGATAGCTCCGCGCATCGTATCGAGGTTCACGTAGAACATCTCGGCTTCGTTAGAGGTCGAGACGGCCTCGACCGGGTATTCGCTGGAGCTGCCGTAATACGCGGCGACCCAGTTACCCATATTGTGCGCGTGCAGGATCACCACGTGCGGATCGCCGTCAATACCCGGAATCCACTCGCGCCCGAAGACCTCGTGCACGCGCGGGCGGATCGTCTCCTCGAAGACATCGGTCGAGCGTTTAATCGCGTCCCAGTCGGCGGCCCGGCCCACTTCGTAATACACGTAGATATGCTCGGTCTTGTAGATCAGCTCAGCGTCAACCTGAAACTCGTAATCATCGTCCAGGTTGGTCACCCAGAAGGATCGCACCGCACCGAGTTCCGGCTCGACAGGGGCGCTGGCTGGCGGGCTGGGAATATCGGTCACGCCCAACAGGCGGCGGGCCAGGTCGATCCGGTCACGCGGGGGGATGACTGTCTGCGTGAGCAACGCCAGCGTCTCGTCGCCGGGGCGGCGGCGTGGCTCTGCGCTGCCGTTCTGCGCGGCAGTCGGAGCCGCGAGCGCAGCCGCCAGCATCAGCCCCATCAGGAAACCAGCCATCAGCCGCAACCGGCGCGGGCGTCGTATCATGAGGTTATCCTTTACGCAGCGCTTCCACTTTTTGCTATTCGCCAGCGGCGGCGGCTTCTCGCGGTTCTTCGCTGCATTGCGTTGATTATACGCTGATTGCGCTGCGCCTGTGCTTTTCTTAACAGGTTTTTCACGAAGCGGGCGCGTGCTACAATCCTCCGCATGCTGTTTGCCAGATCGCCCGGATGGAGACGCCGATGCTGAGCCTGCTCAAGTGTATGGACTGTGGGCGCGAGGACGCCCTCGACGCGCGCCTGATCACCTGCCCGGTCTGCGGCGGGCTGCTGGATGTAGTGCACGACCTCGACGCGCTGCGCCCGGCCCTGGCGCCGGACCTGTTCAACCGGCGGCTGGCAAGCTGGGACCCGCTCGACCGGTCAGGCGTGTGGCGCTACCGCGAGCTGGTTCACCCGGCGGTAGACGCGGCGCAGGTCGTCACGCGCGGCGAGGGTAACACCACGCTCTATCCGGCCGGGCGGCGGCTGGCGGAGTATGCAGGGGTGGCGCGGCTGCACCTCAAGCACGAGGGCGAGAACCCGACCGGCAGCTTCAAGGATCGCGGCATGACTGCCGGGGTAACGCAGGCGCGGATCGTCGGCGCGCGCAGCGTGATCTGCGCTTCGACCGGCAATACCTCGGCCTCGATGGCGTCCTACGCGGCGATCACCGGATTGCAGGCGCTGGTCTTCTTCCCGGTCGGCTACGTCGCGCTCGGCAAGATCGCGCAAAGCCTGGCCTATGGCGCGACCAGCGTCCAGGTCGAGGGCGATTTTGACGATACGCTCGACCTGGTGCGCCAGGCCGCCGACGAGCTGCCGATCTACCTGTTGAACTCGGTCAACCCCTTCCGCCTGGAAGGGCAGAAGACGATCATGATCGAGCTGCTGCACCAGCGGGGCTGGCACGCGCCGGATTGGATCGTCGTGCCCGGTGGCAACCTGGGCAACAGCTCGGCGTTTGGAAAGGCGCTGCACGAATTGCACGCGCTCGGCCTGATCGACCGCGTGCCCCGGCTGGCGATTGTCCAGGCTGAGGGCGCGGACCCGCTCTACCGCAGCTATCGCGACGGCTGGCAGACACGTCACACCGTCCGCGCCGAGACGCTGGCGACCGCGATCCGCATCGGCAACCCGGCCAACTATCCGAAGGCGATCCGCGCGCTGGCCTGGACCGACGGCGTAGTGACCGAGGTCAGCGACCAGGCGATTCTCGATGCGAAGGCGCAGATCGACGCGGCAGGGATCGGCTGCGAACCGGCTTCGGCGGCGACGGTGGCTGGCATCCGCCGGCTGGTGGACGAGGGCACGATCGCGCCCGGTGACGACGTAGTCGCCGTGCTGACCGGACACCTGCTCAAAGACCCGGACGCGGTGATGAAGTACCACGCCGGGACGCTGGCAGGCGTCGCTTCAACCTACGCCAACACGATGCGGACGATCCAGCCTTCGCTTGACGCGGTCGCAGCCCTGCTCGGAGATTCGGTATAATGGGCGGCAGAGGGTAAGCCAGGGGAGCGGGCCGCCATGCCACACCTGATCGACGAGGCCGAGACGCTGCTGCGCGAACGCGGGTTTAAGGTCACGCCGCAGCGCACATTGCTGCTGCAAGTGCTGGCCGGGCAGACGACCTATCTCGACGCCGACGAGATTTTTCACCTCGCGCACGAGCAGGACGCCAGCGTCAGCCTGGCGACAGTCTATCGCACGCTCAACCTGTTCGCGGAGCTGGAGATCATCGAGCATCGCTACGTCGAGCCGGACCACCGCCGGGTGGTCTTCCGGCTGTCCGCCGGGCCGGAACAGCACTACCTGACCTGCATCCGCTGCGGGACGCGCACGCTGATCCACGC
>JADLHR010000143.1 GCA_020848665.1 Anaerolineae bacterium | reverse complement strand
TCACAACACCTGGGAAAACGTCCATACTTGATACCTCCGGCAGCCGCGTTTTGGGCTGCCATCTGCTGCGCTGAAGCGACTAGCGGCTTGTCGAGAGTCACAAGCGAGGCGAGCGTACCCTCATTTTTGCTCAAAAGGTCTATCAAAGGTCTATCAGGGATTAGATGTTCCGGTCCGGCTGCCTGGTGCTTTGGAGGTCGTCAACGCGCGGATCCGATCGAGCGCGACAGATTGTACACGAAGATCGGAAAAAGGTAGGGGACGCCAGCGCGATCAGCGGGAATTCGCGGCTGGCTTTGTTTGAACTGCACAACTACGCGGATCGCCGGAGCCTGAGCTGCGGTTCGCTGACTGACAGCGTAGGGCGATGCGCGGCGCGGGGGCGAGTTCTACGGCCCATCGCACGGAATGACCGTCGCAGCAGGCGCTTAACTCGGAGCGGCTGCCACCTGCCCGGCTCTCGACAGCGGCGCTAAATGGGTCAGAGGACCCCTCCTGAAATAAGCCACCTGTGCGGTCACAGTTCCGTCCAGCCTTGTTAGGGTACTATCATGAAGGAATATTGACTGGCCGGGGGCAGGCGATCCTTGCTGCCAGCCGGCAGGAGGGTATGACATGATGAAAAGAACAATCACTGCTCTGGCGGCGCTTGGCTCGCTGCTGCTGGTTCTGGCTCCCGGCGCGATGGCGCAGGCTGATCCGGCGGGCGATCTGGCGGGGACGCAGTGGCAGCTGGCTTCCTACGGCACACCGGGCGCCGAAACGCCCCTGGCCTCCGGCAGCGTCGTAACGCTGTCGTTCGAGAGCGCGGGCCGGCTCGGCGGAACCGGCGGCTGCAACAGCTTCGGTGGTGAGTACACGGTCCAGAACAACACGCTCACCATCAGCGAGGTTGTCAGCACGCTGATGGCCTGCGCCGACAACGCCGTCACCCAGCAGGAACAAGCGTATCTCAGCGCGCTGCGCGCCGCCCATAGCTTTGAGCAACTGGACAGTCAATTAATCATCCACTACGGCAGCGGGCAGCGTCTGGTCTTCACCCGCACGGGGCAGACAGCGCCGCCGGCCGGGCAGTTCGAGGATCGCACCAATCCGGTCGCCCTGCTGGCATCCTACTACAACGCGATTGCCCGCCAGGAATACCAGCGCGCGTATGGATACTGGGAAACTCCGCCCGATCCTTACGACGAGTTTGTGAGCGGCTTCGCCGATACCGCGAGCATCCAGCTTATCGTGCAGCCACCGGCGCGCTATGGCGGCGCGGCGGGCAGCGTATACGCGGAAATCCCGACGGTGCTGATGGCGCAGCACTTCGACGGCGCGCAGTTGATGTACGCTGGCTGCTTTGTGACGCGCCGGTCGAACATGCCGCTGCCGGAGAATCCGCAGGGCAACCCCTGGCACCTGTACAGCGCCGACCTGACGCAGCAGCCAGTTGATTCTTCCATTCCGGCGCTGCTGGCCGGGGCGTGCCCCGGAGGATAGCCGCACAGTCACCCCGGCGCACGCTCAATGAGCCTCGCACAGACGCGAACAGGCTGCTGGTTAGCGACAACAAAGAACAGGCGCACGACGCGCAGTCACACGCTCAGCAAAAGGCCAGGCATTCACGCCCGGCCTTTGTTTCTGGCTGACCGCTAGCGGCTAACCGCTAACGGCTATTGGCCTTTATGATCTGGCAGACGTGGCGCTCGCCGGAGCAACCTCACCCCTTAACCCCCGACCCCTTTTCCCCTCTCCGTTCACGGAGAGGAGCCAGGGGTGAGGCTCCGCGCGCTGGCCGCATCAGCCAATGGCTTTCGAAAGGTCACTTAACCGCTTACTCCGTGCGCGTCTCGCGCAACTGATCGAACGCCAGCCCGCTGCTGCCCTCGCCGCGCCCGGTGTGCTTGCTGATCCCCAGCCAGACCAGGACCCGCCCGCCGTTCCAGCGCGTGCGCTTGAACGCCTGCTGGACCAGCGCTCCGGCGCGCGGGACTTCTTCCTCGTGCAGGAAGTACGCCTGTTTCGGCGCGCGATCCAGTCCCTCGCGCAGCAGCGTGGTGCGCGGGCGGACCTTAACCGGCAGGTTCGGATCGCCGGTCAGGATGCGCGGCATGGCAGCCCGCTGAAGCTGAATCTCGCGGTTGTCGCCCGGCAGATGCACCGGGATGAACGGAATCCACTCCTCCGGGACAGTGTTCATCACCTCGTAGCGGATTGCGGCGGCCGGTTCCGGCGGCGGTGGTGGCGGCGTGGCGACCAGATCAGCAGCCAGCCGCGCCTCGTAAAAGTGGAACGTCTCCAGCGCGGCTTCCGGCCCGGACTTGCCCCACCCGGTCGGCAACGGGATAACGCGCTCGATGCCCCATACCATGTTCGCCATCTCGTCGCGGATCAGCGCCACCTCTTCCAGCGGGCGGCTCTCCTGCACCTTCGGCACGGTCGGCAGCAGCAAGAGGCTGGTGTCCGCCTGCTCGCCGGATTCGCCCTGGACGTTGAGCGTGAACATGCTCCACCGCTGCCACGTGTCGTCCGGCCCGCGCCCCGCCGCTTCGACCCAGGTGCGCTCGTTGAAGACATTGGTCACCGCCATGCCGCGCACCTGCGCGATCGACCCGGCAGGAAGCTGATACGGCAGCAGGAACCAGTCGTTCGCGTAGACCAGCCCGAACTCGATCAGCAGCAGCGTGGCGATGTCGGTCGTATCCGGCTTGATGTCGCCGAAGTTGGTGCGGTTATCCTCAAAAGCCCACCAGCGCGTATTCGGCATCCCGTCGAAGGTGATCTGCGTCGGGATGAACGTCTCAGTGAAGGTCGCTTGTGGATCGGGTGTGTCGTCAGGCAGCTCGGCGTCGAGCGGGTCAGCATCAGCGTCCACGTCGAAGTTATACCAGTCGAGGTGGCCGTGATAGTACTCTTCGGCAGCCAGCACCTTCTCCCCGGCGCCCTGCGGCGCGGACACCTCGAACTGATATTCGAGCCGGTCGGGCAGCCAGGCGTCTTCATCTTCGGCAACCGGCTGAGAATACAGCCGCTCAAACCAGCCAACGAAGCGCGCCGCCAGGTTGTCCAGCGCGGGCTTATCACCGTCCGCCACACCCGCCACGCCGTCATAAGCGCGGTTCGCCGGATTCGCTTTGAGGTGGAAATACAGCTTGCCGCCGTCCATGCGCCGCCCGGCGACTGCCGCGAACATGCTCCACGCTTCGGGATGTGCGGCGACCGCCGCGTCGGCGCGCTGCGTCGGGTCCGGCTCCTCGACCGGGTAAGCGTCGATGAACGCCGGCGCGTACCCGCTCAGTCCGCCGAGCAGCTTCAGCCAGTGGCGGCCCATTAGCAGACGGATGTCCAGCGCGACCGGCTGCCCGCCGATCGCGAACGGGATTTGGCGGCGCTCAACTTTTGCTTCGAGCGGCACGTCTTCCTCGAACGGCTCAGCGGTGTGGCTGTCGGGCCGGTATTCTTGCAGGCGAGTCGTCGCCAGGTGCACCCGCGCCAGCACCGGTGACCCGGCGTCGTCGCCCATGAACTCGCCCATCTGCCACTGGCGGGTGAGCATCCACAGCGCGTCGCGCACCTCGGCCTTCAGCGCGCGATCAAAGTTGATTGTGCGCGGGCGGCCTTCCAGGCGGTTCCAGACGGTGGTCGCGGGGAGCGTGCGAGCGGCCAGCTCGTGCTGGATGTTCGCAATGATGAACTGCTGCTCAGCCATTGTCGTCTCCTGAGAGGGCCGCGTAGACGAAGTTGTTGGCCGCGAGGTTGGCGGCAATCGACAGGCCATACAGCGTGACCGCCATCACCGTCGCGGGCAGGAATGGCGCCAGCGCGGTTTCGTCCACCTGAGCCGGCTCGACCGCGCGCTTGCGCGCCAGGGCGAGCGTCTCGCGCAGCGCGTCCACCAGGTCCTGCCAGCGCCAGCTTCCGACGAACTGCGGCGGTGTGACCAGCAGCATCGTCTGCGGCGGCTCGGCGTTGGGTCGGTCGTAGTGGAAGGTCAGGCCGGTCGTCTCTTCTGCGCCAGGGATGACCTCAGTCCACTCGTCCAGCAGCAGGCCGCACTGCGGCACGCTGCGATCAAAGGGTGCGGCGTAGTGCGCAGTGTAGAGCAGCCGGTCGGTGTCGAGCGCGTAATTGGCCGGGAATTCCAGCGCCAGCCACGAGTCGTTATCGAGATACGGAAACTGCGCCGGAGTCAAAGCCGGGGCAGACGAGTCAAAACCCTCGGCCAGCACCAGCACGCGCTCCCAGTGATGAAGCTTCTCGCGCACGCGCGCCGCGCCGTACAGCCAGTCGTCCACCGGGAAATCGACGCCGAGCGTCCCGGTCTGGTGGCTCAGCAGCGCGCCGCTGGCGTTGAAGGCTTTTTCCCATTCCGTGCCCTGCTCCGCGCTGAGGGTAAACGCCGGGATCAGCGTGAAGTCCGCGCCGAACAGCGCCTTCGCGCCCGCCTGCAAGGCGCCGACGCGCTCGGCGGCTTCGGCTGCCGCGTCGTGCGCGTCAAGCTGCGCCTGCGCCGCCGCCAGCCGCCGGTCCAGGTCCGCGCCCAGCCCAATCGCCAACCCCAGAAGATCGTTGGCGAACAGGATCACCTCGTCCTCGTGCGTCGCGATCGGGAACGCGTCCGCATCAAACGCCGTGATGGGCAGCAGCGCCTGGACCGCCGCCACCAGCCCCGCCAGCGAATG
>JADLHR010000142.1 GCA_020848665.1 Anaerolineae bacterium | reverse complement strand
GCCGGAAGCGACGTACGCGCTGGTCGATCTGGACGATCGCTGCGAGATCCGCCGCGAAAACCTGCGCACGGCGTGCGGCTGGTCCCCGTTCGAGGGCTGGATGGTGCGGGGCCGTGTCCGCGAGGTGTGGATCCGGGGGCGGCTGGTGTTCGACGGCGAGCGCGTCCTGGCCGCGCCGGGCAGCGGCCGCAACCTGTTCGGAGCAGCGGAGCACGCAACGTGAGCGCCTGCCCGACACCGATCGTGCGCGCCGCGCTGCTGGCCGCTGGCGGACGCGGCTATGAGGCGCTGGTGCGCCCACTGCTGTTCCGCTCTAGCGCGCAGGCCGCACACGATCATTTACTGCGCGCGCTGCGCGTGGCCGACGGCATTCCCGGGCTGCCCGCTTTGCTGGCGGCGCTGCGTGGCGTGACCCTGCCGCTGGAGCTGGTCGAAGCGGGCGGCCTGCGTCTGGAGTCGCCGTACATCGTGGCGGCGGGTCTGGTCAAGGGTGACGGATTCTCGGGCGAGGACGAGGCGCTGGCGGCGGTCGCACGCGGGCGGAACATCATCCCCGGCTGGCGCAGCGTCCCGGCGCTAGCCGGGCTGGTCGAGTTCGGCTCATTTACACGCTGGCCGCGCCTCGGCAACCCCGGAGAGGTGATCTGGCGCGACCCGGCGACACGCTCGACGCAGAATCGCGTTGGTCTGCGCAATCCCGGCGCGCGAGCGGCGGCGGCGTTCCTGGCGCGCTACCGGCAGGCTCTCCCTCGCCAGTACGGGATCAACGTCGCGGTCAGCCCCGGCGTCGAGGTAATCGACGCGCAGGCGCGGGACGTGTCCGACTCCTTCGCCGCGTTCGTGGCGGCAGGTGTGCGCCCGGCGTGGTATACGCTGAATCTGAGCTGTCCGAACACCGAAGACGATCCCGGCAGTCACCAGACGGTCGAGCAGGCGCGGGCGGTCTGCGGCGCGGCACTCGATACGCTGCGACAGGACGATCCGGCGCACGCAGTGCCGCTCTGGATCAAGCTCAGCCCCGGCCTGGCGGAGGCGCAGTATCACGCGCTGCTGGGCGTTTTCGCGGACCTGGGGGTGAGCGCAGTCGTCGCCAGCAACACCCTCGGCCAGCCCGCGCCGGGACGAGAGACGCTGCAAGCCGGGGTTGGCGGCGGTCGCCTGCATGGGGCGGCAGTCGCGGCGGCAGCGGCGCTGATGGACGCAAAAACGGCGCTGGGCTGCCCGGTAGACGTGATCGGCTGCGGCGGCATCCTGGACGGCGCTTCGTGTGAGGCATTTGCACGGCTGGGCGTCCGCGTGTTCCAATACTGGTCGGCGCTGGTCTATCGCGGCCCCTTCGCAGCGGCGATGATTCGGCGTGAGCGCGGGTATTAACGAGGCGAGGAGTTATGGAACAATCTCTGCATGCAATCGGGCAGACGGTGGCGGGCGCGCTGCTGGATATCGGCGCGGTTGTTTTTACGCCTGACCAGCCGGTGACGTTCAAATCCGGTATCGCGGCGCCCGTCTATGTGGACAACCGGCGGCTCCCGTTCTGGCCGGAGCAGTGGCACGCGGTGATCGACGCGCTCCAGCAGATGATTGCCCGATATGCGATTGTCTACGACGTGATCGCCGGGATCGAAGCGGCGGGTATCCCGCACAGCGCGGCGCTGAGCTATGCCCAGCGCAAGCCGTCTGTCTTTGTCCGCAAGCAGGCCAAAGAACACGGGATGCGCGAGCGTGTCGAGGGCGGGGCGGTCGAGGACAAGCGCGTGCTGCTGGTCGAGGACATGGTCACGACCGGCGGGAGCAGCCTGGCGGGTGTCGCGGCGCTGCGCGAGGCCGGAGCACAGGTCGAGGATTGCCTGTGCATCACCAGCTACGGCTTCCCGCAGGCGCAGGCAGCATTCGACGCGGCGAATGTGCGCCTGCACGTGCTTGCTCCGTTCGCCGCAATCACGGGCGAGGCGGCGCGGCGCGGCTTGCTCGGCGCAGCGGCGCTGGCGACGATTGAAGCCTGGTCCCGTGATCCGCATGGCTGGCAGGCGCCCGGCGCGACGCGAGAGGACTAAAATCATGAGCACCATCGTCGCCAAATATGAGGCCCGCGCGCGAGCGGTCGATTCGCTGGTCTGCGTCGGGCTGGACAGCGCGTTGGAGCGCATCCCGGCGCGTTTTCACCGCGAGCCGCTGCCGCAGTTTGCGTTCAATCGCTGGATCATCGAGCAGACACACCTGTACGCCGCTGCCTATAAGCCAAACGTCGCGTTCTACGAGGCGCAGGGCGCGGACGGGCTGGCGGCGCTGGCCGAGACGGTGCGCTATCTGCACGAGCACCATCCTGATATTCTGACGATCTGCGACGCCAAGCGCGGCGACATCGGCTCGACTAACGCAGGTTATGTCAGCGCCATCTTCGATGCGCTCGGCTTCGACGCTGTGACGCTCAGCCCGTACCTGGGCCGCGAGGCGCTGGAGCCGTTCCTGGCGCGCGCCGACCGCGCCTGTATCATCCTGT
>JADLHR010000141.1 GCA_020848665.1 Anaerolineae bacterium | reverse complement strand
TGCCGTGAATGCGCGGGCGATGGTTAACCACGCGCTCGACGATCCGCGCCCCGGCGGCGTTGGCGAGAACCGGGATGAAGCGATGCATCTCGCCGTACAGCCGGACATGGTCGAGCACCTCGCGGCGGTAGGTTTTCAGCGTGCAGCCGTAGTCATGCAGCGAAACCCCCGTCACCAGCGAGATCAGGCGGTTCGCCACGCGCGACGGCAATTTGCGCGAGAGCGCGCGATCCTGGCGGTTGCGGCGCCACCCGCTGACCAGGTCGTAGCCTTCCGCGTCCATCTGAGCCAGCATCAGCGGGATGTCGTGCGGATCGTTCTGGAGGTCGGCGTCCATCAGCGCGATGATCGCGCCGTTGGCATGGTCGATCCCGGCCTGGATCGCGGCGGTCTGGCCGAAGTTACGGCGCAGGAGCACGACGCGCACCGTGCTGGGATGCGCCTCGGCCAGTGCGGTGATTCGCCCGGCGCTGGCGTCGCGGCTGCCGTCGTCCACATAGATGATCTCGTAGCGCAGGCTCAGCCCGTCCAGCACGCCAGTCAACTCGGTGTGCAGCGGCCCGATGTTGTCTTCCTCGTTGTAGACCGGGAGGACGACAGACAGGTCAAAGGGGTGGCCGTGACTGATGGGCGGGGTGGGGGTCTGCTTCACCGGGAGGCTCCTGTCTGAATCAAACGGCTCGCGTCGAGCGGCCAGGTCTGATCGCGCTCACTTGTTACTACGCCGCGCTGTCCGGCGCGTTGCGCTCAGACTTCGTCGTCAGGCTCGTCCAGCGGCTCGGTGTGGATCGTCACGCGCTGGAGCTGCGGCAGCTCGGTGCGCAGCGCCGACTCGACCTGCTCGGCGATGCGGTGCGCTTCGTCCACGCTGACGCTGCCGGGCAGTCCGCAGCGCATCGTCAGCGCGTAGCCGCCCATCGTCAGGCGCAGGGTGGGGCTTCCCCACTCGGCTTTCGGAAACAACTCGCGCGCCCGCGCCAGCGCCTGGTCCCGAAGCTGGAGCGCGGCGTCGGTCAGCATCAGGGGTGAGCCGTGCTCGTTGGCCGGCTCGATGTGCGTCAGAACGGCGCGCACGTCTGGCAGCCGCTCTTTCAGCTGCGACTCCAGCTCGCTGGCCTGACGGTGCGCCTCGCTGAGCGTCAGCCCCGGCTGCACTTCGACGTGCATTTCAATCGCAACGCCGCGCTGCTGCGGGATAGTCACGATCTCATGCACGCTCAGACCCAGCGCATCCGCTACGGCGCGCGCTTCCAGCCCGTAATCGGTCGGACCGTCGCGCCGGGGCGCGAAGTTGACCTGGATTTCCTCGATGTCAGGATATTCGGCGCGGATGCGCTCTTTCATCGCCTTTGCGATCGCGTAGGCGTGGTCGGCTGTCACCGAGCGGTTGATGCGGGCGTCGATGTCCACATAGACCGCATCCGCCGGACCCCGGCTGCGCACGCGAACGATCTCGTCCAGGCCGGGTACGTCGCCGAGCAGATCGGTCACCTTGTCCGGGTTAAGCGTCTGCTCGTCGGCCAGCACGCGGCTCGACTGGCCGATGATGCCCAGGCCGGTCCGCGCGATCACGAACACGATCACGAGGGCGACGACGGCGTCGGCCCAGGGATAGCCGAGCGCGCTCGCCGCCAGGCTGGCGATCACCGACAGCGAGACGAACAGGTCACTGGCGGTATGCGAGGCGTCCGCCAGCAGAATATCCGAGCGCAGCGCATGCCCGCGCCGCCGCTCGTAGAGGGTTACGCCCAGATTGATCGCTATCGTCGCAATCATGACCGCGAAGCTGGCGGGTGTCACTTCCGGCTCGCCGCCGTTAAGCAGCCGCTCAAGAAGCGTCTGGAGAATCTCCCACGCCGCGACGAGCAGCATCCCGCCAATGGCGAGCGTCGCCAGCGTCTCGAAGCGACGATGGCCGTAGGGATGTTCGGCATCCGGCGGCTGCGCGGCAAGCTTTATGCCGACCAGCCCGATGACGTTTGACGCGGCGTCCATCGACGAATGGAAGCCGTCGGCGATCATGGCGACCGCGCCGGTCATCACCCCGATCGCCAGTTTTGCCAGGGCGACCAGCGCGTTGAGAACCAGCACCTGCCACAGCACGCGTCGCACGTCGCGGGCGGACTCCGCGAACGATGAAGGAGACGTTTTTTGTGGCGCCTGGACTGTGGTCATAGCGTCGATTCTACCACACTGGGCGGCGTCTCATCAGGGCCAGAGTTGGAGTGAACTCGCCCCCGCCAGGGGCTTGTCAAACCAGAAAAACCGGCGTATAATAAAATCAGATTAGAACATACGTTCCATCAGGCGCAGGGAGCACGAATGGGCAGCGACCGGCATGCGCAGTTGCGTTCCGTGATCGAGCAGATTGGCGGCGATCTGCCGGGCAGCGAGTTCGAGTATCGGCGGATGTTCGGGGCGGTCGGCGTCTATTCGCGCGGACGCTTCTTCGCAGTGATCGACGACGAAGGGCTGGCGCTCAAGCTGGCGCCCGCTGATCGCGCGGCGCTGCTGGCGCTGCCCGGTGCGCAGGAGTGGGCGATCAGCCGCCAGTATGTCCTCGCGCCGCCGGACCTCTACACAGCGACAGGGCTGCGTCCCTGGGTCGAGCGCAGCGCGGCCTACGCGCAGACGCTGCCGCTGCC
>JADLHR010000140.1 GCA_020848665.1 Anaerolineae bacterium | reverse complement strand
TCGATGGGCTTCTCGGCGAAAATGTGTTTCCCGGCGTTGGCCGCCGCCTCGATGATCTCGCTGTGCGTGTCGGTGGACGAGCAGACCAGCACCGCGTCAATATCCGGGTTCGCCAGCACATCCTGATAGCCAGCGGTCGCCTGCGGGATATTGAGCGTCTGCGCGAGCGCGTGAGCCGCATCCAGCCGGACATCCGCCACGGCCAGCACGCGCGCCTCAGGAATACGATAGACCAGGTTTTCGGCGTGGACCTTGCCGATCCGCCCCGCGCCGATAACTCCGAGATTGACTGTCATCGCAGCCTCACTTGCCTTCGTTAAGTGTTATGCCGGGCCTAAATACCGATCGTGCGCAAAAACTCGCGATTGCGACGCGCGCTTTCCTTCGGCGCGCCCATCGACGGCAGAACGTCCTGCTCAACCACGATCCAGCCGTCGTAACCAAGCTCGCCCATCTGCGCGGCGACCGCCGGAAAATCGACCGCGCCCTTCCCCAGCTCGCAGAAGACGCCGTTGCGCACCGCGCCGAAATAGTCCCAGTTTTCGGCGCGTGCCTGCTCGGCCACCTGCGGCTCGAAGTCCTTGAAATGGATATGCCAGATACGTTCCGGCCAGCGGCGCAGCGGCTCCAGCGGATCACCGCCGCCGAACATGTAGTGCCCGGTGTCGAACACCAGCCCGACCAGCGACGGATCAGTCAGCGCCATCAGCCGCGCCACTTCCGCCGGCGTCTCGACGTACCCCGCACAGTGGTGATGGAAGACGGTCCGCAGGCCGGTTTGCTCCTTAACCGCGCGCGCGATGCGGTTGGCGCCCTCGGCGAAGGTCTGCCATTGGGCGTCGGTCAGGCCCATCTCCGGCGTGACGCGCCCGGCGTTCTGCGTGCGGACCGGGACCGAGCCGTTGTTGTCGGCCAGCACGATGAAACACTCCGGTCCAGCAGTGTCGGCCAGCAGGCGCGCGGTCCGCACGCAGACTTCCTCGCCTGCCGCGTGGGCGCTCGCGTCCGCCAGCGCAACCGGCACGAACGCCGCCAGCAGCGCGAGCTTGCGCCGGTCCAGCTCCGCTCGCAGCGCAGCGGGATCGGTCGGCATGAAGCCCCAGTCGCCTAGCTCGGTGCCGGTGTAACCGGTCTCGGCGATCTCGTTGAGCACCTGCTCATAACCGGCGGCTTCGCCTTCCAGGTCAAATTCCAGCACGCCCCACGAGCAGGGCGCATTTGCGACGCGAAACTTGTATTCCATCATTCTATCTCCGCGCCTTCGCGCACATGCAAACTGAATAAAGTGGGCTACAGATAACGGGCTACAGATAATGGCGCTGGCGAGCCTTCGCTTCCTCATACTCGACGCGCGCCTCGCGCACGGACTCGCTCTCCGACACTTCCGCGACGGCCACATCCCACCAGCTTTCATAACCGCCGACGCGCTGCTCGCGGTCCGTCTCAACCACGATGCAGACCGGGCCGCCCTGGTGCTCGCGCGCCAGCGTCAGCGCATCCGCCAGTTGGTCGCGCGTGCTCGCGCGCATAACAGTCGCGCCCAGGCTGGCGGCGTTGGCGGCGAAGTCAATCGGCAGCACATCGCCCTCAAGCTGATCACCCTCGGTGCGGAAGCGGTAGCGCGTCCCAAAACCCTCGCTCCCGACGCTGGCGGACAGCCCGCCAATGCTGGCGAAACCGTGATTATCCAGCAGAATGATCGTGATCTTCAGGCGCTCCTGCACGGCGGTCACGATCTCGCTCGGCATCATCAGATAGGTGCCATCGCCGATCATGACGTAGACCTCGCGCTCCGGCGCGGCGAGCTTGGCGCCAATTCCGCCCGGAATCTCGTAGCCCATGCACGAATAGCCATATTCGAGGTGGTAGCCCTTCGGATCGCGCGTGCGCCACAGCTTGTGCAGGTCGCCCGGCAGGCTGCCCGCCGCGCACAACACCACGTCCTGCGGGCGCGAGAGCGTGTTGACCACACCGATCACCTCGCCCTGGCTGATCAGCGGGCCGTGCTCCAGGGAGTAGATGCGCTGCACCTCGGCGTCCCAGGCGCGGTTATAGTCCGCCGCCCGCGCGCGATACGCCGGGCTGACCTGCCAGCCGTCAAGCAGCGGCAGCAGCTCCTCAAGCGTAGCGCGTGCGTCGCCCACCAGCGGGATCGCGCTGTGCTTGTAGGCGTCGAACTCCGCGACGTTGATATTGATGAAGCGCACATTGTCGCGCTGGAAGGCCGACTTCGAGGCGGTCGTGAAATCGCTGTAGCGCGTCCCGATCCCGATCACGAGATCGGCCTCACGCGCCAGGACGTTCGCGCCCTCGGTGCCGGTGGAGCCAATCGCGCCCAGCGCGGACGGGTGATCGTAGGGCAGCGCACCCTTGCCGGCCTGCGTCTCGCCAACCGGGATGCCGGTCTGCTCGACAAAGCGGCGCAGCATCGCGGTCGCCTCGCTGTACAGCACGCCGCCGCCCGCGACGATGATCGGTTGGCGGCTCTGGCGGATCCACTCCGCCGCGCGGCGCAGCGCGAACACGTCCGGCCGGCTGCGTGGGATATGCCACACGCGCCGCTCAAACAACTCTGCCGGATAGTCGTAGGCCATCGTCTGCAC
>JADLHR010000139.1 GCA_020848665.1 Anaerolineae bacterium | reverse complement strand
TCGCGCACGAGCTGGCGCACCGCAAGTTTCCGAATCACAGCGCGGAGTACTGGGCCTACCTGGGGCGCTACCCGCTCACCGAGCGCGCGCGGGGGTTCATCGAGGGCGTGCGTTTCGTCCAGGGCGCACCGCTCGACGATCTGATTGACTGAGCGCGCGTCAGGGGCCTAGCGCCGCCCGTAGCGACCTTCGATCTCGGCGACCTCGTCCGGGTTCACGTCGAGCGTGACCGCGCCGCAGTTGCGGCACACCTGGGCGTTGACCTTCAGCAGGTGGCGGAAGGGACGCAGCAGGCGCGAGATTCGCCCCAGCTTGAGCGCGCGCGGCGCGAGCTGAAGCTGGCGGAACTTGTCGCTGTAGTCGATCAGGTAGGCCGACGCAAGATCGGTGCCGCCGCAGCGCGGGCAGCGCCACTGAATCGACGCCTGGAGCGTGGTCGTGCCAGCTTCCGGGATGGTCGTGGGCGGCGCGACGGTCGGCGGCAGCGTGTTTCTGGGTTGTTCGGACATGCGTTTTCCTGTGTCAGCAGCTCACCCGGCGTGCGCCGCCGGGCCGGACGGACGCCCTAGAGCGTGTTATGCACTTGCGCGCCGGGTTAGGCCCCCCATCCCCCGGCCCCTTGCCCCCAAAATGAGGAAGGGGAGTCCATCGGGCTTTTTTCCTTCCCTCGTTCTGGGGGAAGGAAAGCCGACCGCAGGTCGGAAGGATGGGGGATGGCCTGGAAGCCAGACCACAAAGTGCATAACAGCTTCTAGATTATACCAGCTTCGCGCGGCACGCTGGCGCACAACCTTTCGCCGCAGGCTGCGTAATAGGGAATAAACGCGGCGTCCACCGCGCCGCAGGTTTGCCAGCAAGGAGCGGAGAGGGTATGGGACGAAGAGAGTTTGATAATAACCGGACGCGCGGCCTGATCGCGGTCGGGCTGATTGCGCTCGGCGTGATTTTCTGGCTCGGCATCGGCGCGCTGTGGCCGCTGTTCGTAATGGTGCCGGGGCTGATGTTTCTGGGCGTCGCCGCGAGCGGCGGACGCCGTATGGCGGCCTTCGCCATTCCGGGCATGATCATCAGCGGCACCGGGCTGCTGCTGCTGGTGCAGAATATCACCGGCTACTGGGATAGCTGGTCCTACGCCTGGACGCTGTACGGCGTGTTCCTGGGGATGGGCTTCGCCATGATGGGCCGGCTGATGGGCGATCACGCGCTCGAATCGCTGGGACGGGTCTTCATGCTCGCCGGCGGAATCGCGTTCGTGGCGTTCGGCTTCCTGATGGAGCTGGCGATCGGCGTCGGCGGGCGGGGATCGGACCTGTGGCCGCTGCTGCTGATCGGGCTGGGGTTGCTCCTGCTGGCGCGGCCTTTCACGCTGCGTCGCGCGCTGAAGCCCAAGCGGAAGCATGACGAATTCCTGTATACTGGACCGGTTGTCTACGGATCGCGCCAGCGCGACGCGTCGCGGCTCAGCGAGTCCGAGCCAGACGAGCGGCAGAGCAGCCGCCGCTGACCCACGATGAACACCTTCCCGCTGACGGCCCAGGACGAGACGCTAATCGCCGCCGCACGGCAAACCCTGCGGCGCGCATACCACCCGGACCGGCACACGGTCGGCTCGGCAGTGATGGCGGCGTCGGGACAAATCTACACCGGCGTCAACGTCGAGTCGTGTGCGGCAGGGCCGTGCGCGGAGCCGGTCGCGCTGGGCGCAGCGATCTCCGCCGGGGAGCAGCAGCTTCTGGTGATCGTCGCGGTCGGCGGCTTCGAAGAACCGGGCTATGTGCTCAACCCGTGCGGAAACTGCCGCCAGATGATGATCGACTACGCGCCGGATATGCTGGTGATTGTTGGCGACGAGCGCGGGGCGCATTTCAAGGTCCGCGCGCGGGATCTGCTGCCCTTTGCTTACCGGCATTTCGGCGGCGATCCGCCATAGCTCGGTGAAAACAAAGCGCCGCGACTGGTACCAGTCGCGGCGCATGAACGATGTCGGGGAGGACAGGATTCGAACCTGCGAACCGGTTTAAGGCCGGTTAACCGCTTAGCAGGCGGCCCCAATCGTCCACTCTGGCACCTCCCCATTGTCGGTGCCGGTTGAGGCGGAGGGAGAGGGATTCGAACCCCCGGAGACGCGGAGCGCCTCAATGGTTTTCAAGACCACCGCCTTCAGCCACTCGGCCATCCCTCCAGGCGGGCGATCCGGATATTCTCCCAGATGAGAGCGCCAGATGCGAGCGGTAGTATAGCAGGTTCGCCGGGGAGGGTCAACGGCAGATCGCGCGCGGGAGGGCCGCCCACGCCGCGCGCTGCTTGGCAAATCGCCGGATTCGAATACACTTGGATCGATACCTGGATCGATACCTGGATTGGCGCCTGGATCGACATCTGGAACCATCATCGAACCATTAGCCGCGACCGGCTCGCGGAAAGGAGACCGGCGTATGCAGGCTGCCGGGGTCGTGTTTCTGACGCTGTTCGCCCTCACGCTGGCCGCGCTGTATATCGCGGTGCGCCGCGCCTGGGCGCCAACGCTGACGCTGCTGCTGATCGGCGGCGTGCTCAGCATGGCGTTCGTGATGGCGTTTGCCTTCACCAACGAAAACGTCTACACCGCGCAGGCAATCCTGGCCGGCGTGGTGGTCGGGCTGGGATTTACCGGGGCAGCGGTGGCGATCGCGCGCTTTTTCCGTGTCAACGAGCCGCCCCCACGTGTTCGCCTGGTATCATCACACACTGCACAGGAGAAAGGCCCCGATGGACGAAACGATCATGCTCATTCGTGAGAGCAAGCGCCACCCCTGGTTCTGGGTCCGGGCAATTGGCACGCTCGGCATCTGGCTGCTGTGGTGGCGCAACAATTATCTGGCGCTGACCCGCCGCTCGATTGTGCGGCGCAAAGGGGTCTTTGTGAAAAACGAGCGCGCCGTCCCGCTCAACCAGGTGCAGGACATCTCGATCGCCTACGGGTTCATCCGGCGCCTGTTTGGCCTGGGAGACATCCGCATCGAGACGGCTGG
>JADLHR010000138.1 GCA_020848665.1 Anaerolineae bacterium | reverse complement strand
GTGATCCTCGTCGATACGCTTCTGCCGCATCTGCGGTTGGTGATCGGCTCGGTAACGGTCTCCGACCCCGCCGCGCTGATCACGCAGGACGCTAACCTTACCGTCCGGATCGCCTCGATCGCGCCCGGCGCGTCGGTGATCATCACGTTCGACGCACAGATCAATCCCCACCTCGACCGGTCGGTGACGAGCGTGGCAAACCAGGGCGTGGTGTCGGGCAGCAACTTCGCCGACGAGCCAACCGATGATCCCGCGACGCCCGCCGACGACGATCCGACCATCGTGCCGGTCGAGCATGGGCCAGAGGTCGTCGGGCCGCAGATCGGGTACTTCGATCCTGCCCTGAGCAAGATCGGCGCCCTGGAAGAAGGCCAGTTGGGGCTGCCGGGCGAACACCTGACCTGGGTGCTCACCATCACCAATAAGGGCAATGGGCCAGGCTTCAACGTCCGCATCACGGATCATATGCCAGCCGAGCTGCGCATTGACAGCGTGACGTTCGCGGGTGGCACGTACACCATCGAGGGACAGACGATAATTTTCGCCCTCGACCAGCTTGATCCGGGGCAAACGCTCACCGCCACGATCCACACGACGGTGCTGCGCAGCCCGCTGGATGGCACCCTGATCAACACCGCTGATCTGGACGGGACGGGCGCTGATGGTGTGGTTCGAAGGGTGGCGGCTTCCGCCGAGGTCAGGGTCGTAAGCACCCTGCCCAGCACTGGCTATCCTCCGGTGGACACGGCGCGCTCGGCCAGAGTGTGGGCGATGTTCGCGGCGGCGCTGGCCGCGCTGAGCGCGGGAGCGGTAATCTGGCGCGTCAGGCGGCGCGCTTAGCTCGCTGGCACCCGCTTCAGATAGATAGAGTCGAAGGCCGGCAGGCGCTGATCGCCTGCCGGCTGCTCTTGCGCCGCCTGTGAGAATCGGAAGCCGTGCGGGAAAGTCCAGCCCAGCGCCAGCCCGCGCCTGTCTTCTCAGCACGCGCTTTCTTGTTATAACAGCCAACACCCTGCCCTGTGATACTTTACGCAATTCGGGTAGAATTGCGCGCTTCAGGCGCTGTGAAGCATAATCGACGCCAAAGAGTCCAGGTCCCTATGCCCATACTCGCCCGCTGGTATATCAAGGCCGGCTTGATCTACTTTGTGCTCGCGCTGCTGGCCGGGGTGATCGTCCAGGCGCGCACCGTCGTCGAGCTTCCGTCGCGACTGGCCTCCCTGCGACCGGTGTACATCCACCTGCTGACCGTCGGCTGGATCACGCAGTTGATCATCGGCGTCGGCTACTGGATGTTCCCAAAGTTTACGCGTGAGAATCCGCGCGGCAGTGAACGCCTGGCCTGGGCAACCTTCGCGCTGCTGAACGTGGGCCTGGCGCTGCGCGTGATCAGCGAGCCGCAGGTATCCATCCGCGCCGAGCCGGACCTCGGCTGGATGCTAGCGCTCTCCGCCGTGCTGCAACTGGTCGCGGGCTGGCTGTTCGTGATCAACACCTGGGCGCGGATCAAGGAGCGCTGACGTGCCCCGGCTGAGCGTCTGGATGGTCCGTGCGGCGCTGCTGCACCTGGGCGTCAGCTTCACGCTCGGCGCGCTGATGCTGTACGACAAGGCCGCGCCGTTCAATGCCGAGGTCTGGCGGCTGTGGCCGGTTCACGTCGAGCTGGCCCTCGTCGGGTGGATTGTCCAGCTGACGATGGGCGTAGCGTTCTGGATCATGCCGCGCTTCGCCCGGCTGCCTAACCGCTACGGGCGGCGCACGACGTTCGCCTGGGCAGCGTTCGGGCTGCTGAACGCGGGCGTCCTGGCCGTGAGCGCGGGCCAGTGGTGGACGGCGCTCGATGTGCTGGCTCCGGCGGGACGCGCCGCCGAGCTGGCCGCCGTCGGCCTGTTCGTCGCTCACCTGTGGCCGCGTATCAAGCCACCCGGCGCCTGACCAAGCGCCGGGGCTGTCCGGTAGCTATCGCCTGTTCAAGGAGGTGCTCGCCACACGATTACGACCTGCTCGCCCGCACGTGCCACAATGAAGACCATCTTTGCGCCTTTTCAGTGACTGTGTGAGAGAGTGTAAGGGGGATTTTATGACGGACCACCTCAACAGCCCACCATCGAACAACCATCGGGGGTGGCTCACCGCCAGCCGGGTCCTGATCGTGGGTCTTGTCGGCGTAATTGTCGTGCTGGGGTTGATCCTGATCGTGATGGCGATCGCTGACGACCAGGCCAGAGACCTTGACGTGCGCACCGACGCTCTCGCCGGCAGCAAGAACGAATGTGTGACCTGCCATCGCCGCACCACGCCAGGTATCGTCGAGCAATACGGCGTCAGCACGATGGCTGCCGCCGAGGTGACCTGCGAGAACTGCCACGAGGTCAAGGCCGACTATCCCGGCGCAGTTGAGCACGAGGGCACCTACGTCCTCAACTCGCCGACTACCGCCATGTGTGAGACCTGCCACACCGCCGAGGTGCGCCAATACTACGCCAGCCGGCACAGCATCCCCGCTTACGCGGCGATGGTCGGCCTCGAAGGGCTGACCGAGGCCGAGTTGGCAGCCTACAATGCCATCCCCGAAGCCGCGATTAAGCCCAACGAACAGCGTAACGCGCTCTATCACCTCGAAGGGCCAGAGATCACCCGCTTCGCCTGCGAAGACTGCCACAACATCGGCGCGCCCGCGCCCGATGGCTCGATCGGCCAGTGCCAGAAATGCCACCTGCGCCACGAGTTCAGCGTCGAGCAGGTGCGCAAGCCGCAGACCTGCAACGCCTGCCATATCGGCCCCGATCACCCGCAGTGGGAGATCTACCAGGAATCGCCGCACGGCATCGCCTTCGCCACGATGGGCCACACCTGGAACTGGACCGCCGAGGCTGGCACGCTGACGGTCGAGGACTTCCCCGCTGCGACGTGCGCCATCTGCCATATGAGCGGCTTCGGCTCCACCGGCACGACGCACGACCTCGGTGACCGCCTGACCTGGTACCTGTTCCAGCCGATCAGCGTGCGCCGTCCCGCCTGGGAAGATAACAAGGTGCGGATGCAGGGCGTCTGCCTGGAATGCCACAACACCAACTTCATCACCGACTTCTACAACGACGCTGACGTGCTGGTCGGTGCGATCAACTCGTGGGTCGAGGAGAGCGACCGGATTGTTCAGGTGCTCAAGGACAACGACCTGGTGACGGCGGAGCCGTTCGACGAGCCGATCGACTTCATTTACTTCGAGCTGTGGCATCACTGGGGTCGCACCGCCAAGTTTGGCGCCTGGATGCAGGGGCCGGACTACACCCAGTGGCACGGCGCCTACGAGATGCTGTCCGACCTGGCCGATCTGCGCGAGATAGCCGTCGATCTGCTGGAAGGAGCCGGTCTTGAAGTGCCCGACAGCCTGCTGACCAAGGGGCAGCCGCTGGCGCCGGCCGCCGTTGAAGCGCCTGAGTCGGCGGAAGAAGCGGGCGCCGCTGCTGGCGAAACGACCGAGGAGCCAGAAGCCACGCAGGAAGCTGCGGGGAGCTAGCCATGTATCATCTGGCAACCCTTGCGCCGCCCATCACGCGGTTCCGGCTGCCATTCTCACGCGATCAACTGATGCTGCTGCTCGCGGCGGTCAACGAGATCTTCCTGGGCATCGACATCTTTCTCGCGCACAGCATCAGCGGAACGATCGTGCCCTACGAGTGGATTCCGATCATCTACGGGCCAGTTGCGGGGGTCGTTCTGCTGGTCGCCGGGCTGATCGCGCTGAGATCACGCTCCACCGCGACTGTGCTGGCCTCGATCGTGCTGGTTGGCAGCATCGTCGTCGGCCTGCTGGGCGCGTACTTCCACCTGCGCCGCGCCGCGCTGCCGAGCGGCCCGGTCGGCGAGCAGATCACGGTGCAGCTCCTGGTCTGGGGGCCGCCAGTGCTCGGCCCGCTGATGTTCGCCTTCGTCGGACTGTGGGGCCTCAGCGCCGCCTGGGTCGAAGACCCGCCCGACAGCGGACGCCTGCGTATGCCCGGCGGACGCTACCTGAAGCTGCCGCTGAGCAAAACGCGCGCCTACTTCCTGATGTTCAGCCTCGCGGCGCTCTCCACCGTGCTGAGTTCGGTGCTGGACCACGCCCGTACCCAGTTCGAGAACCCCTGGCTCTGGATTCCGACCACGGTCGGCGTCTTCGCAACCGTCATTGGGTTCTACATGGCGACTCTGGCGCGCCCGAACCGCTTCGACATCGGAATCTACGTCGCCGCGATGGGCCTGCTGCTGCTCACCGGGCTAATCGGGACGGTGCTGCACATCGATGACAGCCTGACAAGCCGGGGCCAGTTCGTCGCGGAGCGCTTCATCCGGGGCGCGCCGATCATGGCGCCGATGCTGTTCGCCAACGTCGGGATGTTCGGGCTGCTGATCCTGCTGGACCCGCGCTCCGAAGTGCTGGTCAGGGAAGATAAGGCGGGCTAGCAGATCCGCACCGCCGCACGATCAAAACGAGGGGCAGCCGCGATGGCTGCCCCTCGAAAGTTGCGATATTACCCGTATTGGCCGCTCACAGCGCGGTTCTGACGTTTCCGCCGGGGCAGAGCAGGCTGCGCTCGGCTCCCCTCGTCCCCCAGACTCTTTTCCCCTCTCCGTTAACGGAGAGAAGCCAGGGGTAAAGGTCCTGGACGCTCCAGAGCGTGTTATGCGCTTGCGCCGGGTAAAGCCCCCCATCCCCCGGCCCCTTGCCCCCAAAATGAGGGAAGGGGAGACCGCCCTGTTTTTTTCCTTCCCTCGCGCTGGGGGAAGGAAAGCCGACCGCAGGTCGGAAGGATGGGGGGATGGCCTGGAAGCCAGACCACAAAGTGCTTAACAGCCTCTAGACGCGGCGTTCCTTCATGCGCGCCGACTTGCCGCGCCGCTCGCGCATATAATAAAGCTGCGCGCGGCGAACCTTGGCGTGGCGCACGACTTCGATCTGCTCGATGCGCGGGCTGCGCAGCAGGAAGGTGCGCTCGACGCCGATGCCGTGGCTGGCGATACGTCGCACGGTGAAATTCGCGTCGTTGCCGCCCCGGCGCAGGCGGATCACCACGCCATTGAAGACCTGGACGCGCTCGCGGTTGCCTTCGACAATCCGCACATGGACACGCACCGTGTCGCCAGGATGGAGCTGCGGAAAGCCGCGCTCGTCTGCTTCGAGGGCCTTGATCAGGTCAGTCATCTGGCGCTATCCTTTTCACACCATCACGCGGCAGTGCCCGCCGCCGGAGGGATTATCAGAAGTTCGGCCGGGTGTCCAGCCGCTGAGCGCGAGGATTGTAGCATAGCGCCCGCCGCTTTTCAATGGCGGATCGCGCGCGCGAGCGCAGGGCAACTACGCCAAAAGCCGCCGCGCTTCAATCGGTTCACCTCACCCCCGCTCGGCGCTGGCGCGCCTCACGTTCCCCTCTCCAGGTTGGAGAGGGGAAAGGCCGAGCGCAGCGAAGCCAGGGGTGAGGTTAAGCAGCGCGCGCTTGGCACGCGCCCCGCCCGCCAACGCCCGCTTGTGCCTTCTGCCCGCTGATGGTAAAACAATAGGTAAG
>JADLHR010000137.1 GCA_020848665.1 Anaerolineae bacterium | reverse complement strand
CGTGGCGGGCAGAATGTCGCCAAAGGCGGCGGTTGTGCGCTGCCACGTATCGCCTCCGGCGATCAGCAGGTGGCCGCCGGATCGCACCCAGCGTTTAATCGCGCTGACCTGCTCGGTCGAGAGCATCCCCGTATCGACATCGTGAAACAGGATCGCGTCCAGCCCGGCCAGCGCCTCGGCCAGCGGCGGGATATCGGTGATCTGCCAGCTCGCCTGGCGCGCTGTGGCGATACCGGGGGCGACACCGGTGAGATCGACCGCGCCCAGCGGCGAGGCGGTGACAACTGCGTACAGCGCGTCGGAGCGATCCACGCTCCGCACGACCGTGCTCGCCCGGCCTATCACATCCCCCTGCGGATTGACCATCTCGACTTGCAGGTTCTGAGTGAACCCGTCTAGCGATACGTACAGAAACACCTGCTTGCGCGCGCCACGAGGCAGGTCCAGCGGGGCGCTGTACACGGTCGCCGCGATGCTCGACAGATCGCCGGTTCGCGCCCGGACTTCGCCCGCGACATCGTCGCCCAGATTGCTGGCGTTGATTCGGATAGGGATCCACTGCCCGCCGCGAAAATAGCTGTTATACCCAGCGGTCAGCGACAGTTCGACACGCGGGCCAGTCTGCGGCAGCGGTCCCAAAGCCAGCAGGCCCGGCAGCGCCAGCGCGAGCGCGAGGATCAGTGGAGCGAATGAGCGTATCACGGATGCGAACGGTTTCTCCTGCCAGGGCTGCGAGCAGTACGCTCAAACCGCACAGCAGCAGGGCGTGCGGCACGCCCCGGCGGTTCCCGACTACTCTCTACTCTCTAATTGTACGAGATCGCACGGTGGAAGTCTCACTGGCCGCCTGGCGATCGCGTGGGCGCAGCGGTGATCGTGGGGGGGGCGGCAGGCGTGGGCGTCGCGGCGCGCGGCGTCGCCGTCGGGCGAGCCGTCGGCTGGACGGGCGGCGGTGGGAAGTTGGCGTCCACTGCGAGGCGCGCCGGATCGAAGTTTGTACAGCGCAGGTCCGCCTGCGAAACCCATCCGGAGCGCGCATCTTCCCCGGCGCCAAGCACGACCTTCAGCCAGCCGCCTTGTGGCGCGCGCGCTACAATCTGGAGCGGTGGAAGGTTGCCACCGGATGCTTCCAGCGGCGGTAACACGGCGGAGTACAACTCGTCCGGCCCGCTGCGCACGACCGTCCGCGCTGCGACAAGCTGGCACGCTGGCTCCGCGATCCGCAAACTTTGGGTCACGCTGGCCGTCACGCCTTCATCGCCCTGCGCCAACAGCGTGACCAGCCACTCGGCCTCCTCGCTGCTCGGCGCGACGGTCACGATTTCCGATCCGCTGAGCGGCAGCGGCGCCGGGAACAGCGGCTCGCCCTGGTCCGAGCTGTCAATGCTGATCGCGTAGCCGCCTTCGAGCGGCTGCGCCCCGGTGACTTCCCACGTGAGCCGCACCTCGCGTGCAACATGCCGGACCAGGTCGGCCTCTCCTTCCACCTGGACGCTGAGCATGACGTCCGGCAGGACTTCGATGGTCGTCGAGGCGGACGCCGCTGCATCGCCCTGTATGGCTTGCAGCGTTACGGTGAAGACGCCAGTCCGGTCAAAGATCAGCGCGTAGGGGCTTTCGCCCGGACGGACTTCGATCTGGCGCTGCGTCCCGGCGCCAGCTACGGTCAGCACACCGCGCTCAGCATCAGACACCTGCCAGCTAACCTGTGCAATGTCGCCGAGCATGACCGACGGGCTGGTCGCCGTGAAGGACAGGATCGCCGGGGCGGGCGCGGGCGGGGTTGGCTCTGGCTCGTCGCCGCGCGTCACGAGACGGATCAGCCCGGCTGCGATGAGTATAATCGCCGCCAGCGCCGGGATGATCAGGACTGGCGCCCAGGTCGGCAGCAGCGCGCGCTCGGCCAGACGCCCCGGGACGGCGGCCAGAAAGCCGGAGGCGTCCTGCGCCTGCGCCATCACCGCGAATTCCGTCTCGCGCTCCCCGCCTGCCCAGCGGCGCTGCTGCGCGCGCACCGCGACAGGGTAGGTTTGGCGCTCACCCGGCGCGAGCACTGTGCCCCCGGCCGGAAACTGAAACCGCAGCCGGCGGGCCGCGTCGGCGCCATGCAGCGCCAGGGTGAGCGGCGCGTTGCCCTGGTTGTGCAGGTACAGGTTGAACCGGCCATCGGCGGCTTCCAGCGGCGCCAGCGCCATGCCGAAGCCGCTGAAGGGCAGAACGTGCAGCGTCGCAGGCGCGTCAATTGTCTGCGCGGGGTTCGAGCGGGACCGGACTCGCACTGTGAACGGATATGCGCCGGGTGCGCTCTCGCTGCGGCGCAGCGGCTTGAAGCTGATGATCACCTGCGCCATGTCGCCAGGGTCGATCTCAAGCTCCAGGCGGTCGATTCTCACCCAGGCTTTCGGCAGCCCTTCCAGTTCGACAAAATAGCGATCTGCCGCGTCGCCCAGATTCTCGATCCTGATCATGGCCTGGACGTGCGCGCCGGGCGCGACGCTCATATCCGGCCCTTCCATCTCGACGCGGTAGGTGAGCTGCGACAGCACGATCCGCTGCGTGGTGTCGGAGGCGTCGCTGAGCAGGTCGGCGGCAGGGTGGTAGATCAGCCGGATGTCCCCGATCTGGATTTCTTCGCCGCCGCGCAACAGGAGCGGGTCGTTCGAGGCGATTCGCATCCCGTCCACGTAGGTGCCGTTTACCGATTGCAGGTCTTCGAGAAAGACCTTCTGATCCTTGACCGAGATCGTGATGTGATAGCGGGAGATAGCGGTCGTATCGAGCACGATGTCATTACCGGTCGAGCGCCCGATCGCGGTCGCGCCCTTCTCAAGCGGATAGCTCTCGATTGGGCCGTCGGGCCAGTAGACATCGATACGTCCGTAGGGCATACGGTTTTTGCTCCCTGCGACCGGCTGCCGGGCCGGTTAGCTTTACCGCGTGGCTGTGCAGACCTTTGCCACAGACCTGTGCGCCCGCTGGTGCGCAGGCCGTACCGCCAGAATCGGCGGACTGCTTCCGCATGCGGAGACGGGTATCCAAGCGTCGGCCGGTAGCGTCAATTGTAACTGCGCGTCCCGAAACGACAACTGACCGGCGGCGGGCGCGGGCAGCAGGCGGATACGCGCCTCACATGCGCCCCCGGCTGGCAGCCGCGCGGTGTTCACTCAAACCGGATGCGCGGGTCGAGCCAGGTGTAAAGGATGTCCACCAGAATATTGCCGAGGATCAGAAAAACGGAGTACAGCAGCGAGACGCCCATGATCATCGTGTAATCGCGCGCCGTGACGCTGTCTACAAATACCTTGCCCAGGCCCGGAATCGTGAAGATCAGCTCCACGATGAACGTGCCAGTCAGCACACCGGCCAGCAGCGGACCGATGATCGTCGCCACCGGGATCAGCGCGTTCTTCAGCGCGTGGACGTAAATTACGCGGCGCTCGCGCAGGCCCTTGGCGCGCGCCGTCCGCACATAGTCCTCGTGCAGCACCTGGAGCAGGCTGGCGCGGGTCAGGCGGGCGATTCCCGCGCTCATGCCGGTCGCCAGCGTGATCACCGGCAGGGCGAGGATTTGCAGGTAATAGAGCGAGAATTCCGGCCCTTTGTTCCACTGGTCACGCTGGTCGATGACCGGCACCCACCCAAGCTCGACCGCGAACACGATGATCAGGATCGGCGCGAGGACGATCACTGGGGTAGCCTGCGAGAGCACGGCGAAGAACATCGCCAGGTAATCCACTACGCTGTTGTGGTAGATTGCGGCCACCACGCCCAGGGGGATGCCGATCGCGAAACCAAGAAGGATGGCAAAGACGCCGACCTGGATCGAGACCGGCAGGCGGCGTGCGATCTCATCGCCGACCTGGACATTCTGATCGCGCAGGGCGACGTTCAGCGATGGCCCGAAGTCCAGATGCAGCGCGCCCCAGACATAATTGAAGAACTGCGAGTTCAGCAGGTCCACACGCAGCACGCGGCGCGTCTCGGTCCGCATGCCGCCGGTCTGACCGCCGCCGGTCGTGACCTGCTCATCGTGATAGCCGATGATCTTCCATTCGTCGCCGTCCGGGAAGAATCCGTCGCGCGGCGTGTTGAAGAACAGCGGCTTGCTCAGCCCGAATTTCTCCTCAAGCTGCGCTACCATGTAATCTGGCATCCGGCGCTGGCCGACCGCGTTGAACGGGCCGCCGGGCAGCGCGTGGATCAAGGCGAACGTCACCAGCATGATCGCCAGCAGAACCGGGATCGCGGCCAGCAGGCGGCGAATCACGAACTTGATCATGCTGGCGCCGCCCAACGCGCGCGCCACGCCGCTCAGACCGCTGCGGATGGCGCCCTGGTTTGCGGCGTCTCGTTTGCTTGTCGCGCTCATCGCCCTGTTCCCGCTGGATGTCCGTCTATGGCCCGGCGCGCTCCAGGTCCCGCGCCAGGACCCAGCCG
>JADLHR010000136.1 GCA_020848665.1 Anaerolineae bacterium | reverse complement strand
CATCGCAGCCCCCGGCTTTAGGTGTGGGGAGCAGTCACTGTTGCCATGAGGCGCTATTCTCCGCCTCTTTCACCAAATGCCAGCACAACCTAATCTGGGCAAGTGGAATCTTGTTCGAGTTTCCAGTACTTCAGCCCCAAGGATCGTCCGGCCATATCAGCTTGAAGTGAGGTGATAGACCCTGGCGCAGGATAATAGGCAACTTGCTTTCGCTGCTGGAGAGTGAGCGACTTTTGCTCCGCCCACATCCTTATTGTCAGAATAATATCGCCATGCGTCACCGCGACAACGTGACAATTGGGGTATTGGTGACATACTCGCTTGATAAATCGCCGGGACCGTTCGATTAAATCCTGCGGCTGCTCATACTCATGAGGAATGTCCCGGTAGATGTCCTCTAATTGCAGAAAGTCAGAAAGCGGCCAGCCCTCGTAGGGCGTTCTGACCTCGTTCAACAGGCCTGAGATGCGGAGCTTGACGCCTGCCGCCGCCGCAATCGGGCGCGCAGTCTGCCGGGCGCGAAGTAAAGGGCTGCTGTATACCGCCGCAATCTGATAGGCGCCCAGGCAAGAGGCCGCCTTCTCTGCTTGAAACCTGCCCGTCGAGGACAACCGGAACTGTGGGCGGCGGCCGTACAGGATTTCCTGCGGGTTATGGACCATGCCATGCCGCACAAAATGAATGACTGTCATGCGTAATCTGCTTTCGATGTGGAATGAGACGGCCTCAGCCGCTCAGAAGGCTTCTCAATACGGCTGGTTCGTTCGTAAAAATACCATCCACGCCCGTTTGCACCAGGCGCGCAATCATTTCCGGAGATACCGCCGGTTCGGGCACTAAGGACGTCAGAACGCCGATTCCTTTACGATGGGCCTGACCCACTATTTTCTCATCAAGGTCTGGAGCATCACCAAAAAGAAACAAAGTGGGGCGCAGGCTGCCAATATGGTGCTCGGATGGCAATTTCCAGATTTCGGGCGCCAGCAGCTTCTCCTGGAAACACAGCGTCGCGATCTCACTATCGAGTTGCCTTATCGTGGTGATTGCGTCACGATCCGCCGAAATGATGATGACATCGGCCAGACGGTTCGCTTGCCGAAGCTCCCCGGCTATCCGCCGCTCGATTCCCGGATATTGCCACGACCCCGCTTTGACCTCAATAACTATGCCAGCCCGCCCATCAGTCAAAGCCAAGACCTCAGCCAGTGTCGGGATGCGCTCTTTCTGGAAGCGAGCGCCCATCCATCCGCCCGCGTCGAGCGTCTGCAATTCGCGGAGTGTTTTTCTCGCCACCGGGCCGGTGCCGTCGGTTGTCCGATCAACCGTCTCGTCGTGGATGACCACAAGCTGCTGGTCGGAGGTTTGGTGCACATCCAGCTCGATCCAGTCCGCGCCTTGTTGGATCGCCCATTCGAATCCAGCTAACGTATTCTCCGGCGCTTCGTAGGGCGCTCCACGATGTGCGATAACCCACGGCCGCTGTTCACCCTGCATCAGATCCTGTCCCCTGTGCATCCATCACCGATCAGTCGTTACGTCGGTAATGTCCCGAAGCCAGTCGCCAATCGTACCGACCGCCATCGTCACAATGACGAGCGCAATACCGGGCATCACCGCCCACCACGGCGCGTTCGTCAGAAAGGCGCGTCCATCGCTGATCATGTTGCCCCAGGACGGCGTCGGCGGGCGGACGCCAATGCCCAGGAAGCTCAGGCCGCTTTCCAGCAGGATAATGCGCCCCAGGCTGAGCGTCGCCAACACCAGCATTGATGACAGCAGGTTGGGCAGCATATGCGCGGTCATGATGTGCCAGTGTCCGCCCCCGACTGCGCGGGATGCGACGACAAACTCGCGTTCGTTCAACGTCAGCACAACGCCGCGCACCACGCGCGCGTAATGCGGCCAGGTAGAAAGGGCGGCGATCCCCACCAGCACAGGCAGCGAGTTCCCTAACACCAGCGCCACCGCTACCGCCAGCAGGATAAAGGGCAAAGAAAGCTGCACGTCAACCAGAAACATAATCGCCTGATCGACCAGGCCGCGGACGTATCCACTGATCAGCCCCAACAGTGTGCCGGCAATCAGCCCGATCACCGATGCAATGCCACCAATCGCGAGAGAAATCCGGCCGCCGTAGAGAATCCGGGTCAGAATGTCGCGCCCGGTTGAATCGGTCCCCAGCGGATAGTCCCACGTGCCGTCCGCCGTCCAGCCCGGCGGCAGCAGCCGGTTTCGCAAGTCGATCGCGGTCGGGGCATGCGGCGCGAAGGTGCCTGCAAACACGACCGGGATGATCACCAGCGCCAGCGCCAGAAAGCTCAACTGGACGGCGAGCGTCGCGTTACGGCGCCACCACCGTTGCCCTGCGCGCCAGCGAGTAACGATGCCGGGAAGCCCTACACGTCCCAGAATACGTGACGGCGCTGTTTCATTGGTCAGCATCAGCTACTCCCGGATGCGGGGATCGATGACAACATAGATCAAGTCCACCGCCAGATTGGTTACGCTGAATGCGAACGCGGACATCAAAACGATCCCCTGGATCACCGGGTAATCCCGCGCGCCGATTGACCTTACGGCGAGCCAGCCCATCCCCGGCCACGAGAACACGGTTTCGACAATTGCCGAGCCGGCAATGATGCTCGCTACCTGAATGCCGATGATCGTGATCACTGGAATGAGCGCGTTTCTCAGCGCGTGCACAAAGACAACCTGGCGCTCTTTCAGCCCTTTTGCGCGCGCCGTGCTGATGTAGGTCTGGTGGAGCACATCGAGCATGGACGAGCGGGTCAGGCGGATCAGAAACGCGAGCGGGTAAATCGTAAGCGTTAGAATAGGCAGGATCAGGTGCGCAGGCGTCCCTCGTCCGAATGACGGCGCCCATCCAAGCTGCACGCTAAAGAGCAGGATCAATACAATCCCGATAAAGAAATTGGGGATCGAATGCCCGGTCAGGCTCAGGCTCATGATAAGGCGGTCAATGGGGCGATTGCGCTTAACCGCGGAGAGGACGCCCAGCGGAATAGAGAGCGCCGTCGATAGCAGCAGCGCCGGAATACCCAGTTCCAGCGTCGCGGGGATGCGCTCGGCGATCACCTCGGCTACCGGGCGATTGTACGCAATCGATTGACCCAGGTCGCCGCGCAACACATCGCTGAGATATACCCAATACTGCACCAGGAGCGGCTGGTCCAGTCCCATCTGCGCGCGCATTCGCTCGAAATCTTCCAGTGGCGCCGTAATGGGCAGCATCAATGAAACCGGATCGCCCTTCAGCCGTCCCAAAAAGAAGGTCAGGGTCAGCACACCCCACAGCGTGAGCAGCGTCCGGATCAGCCGGATCGAAAAAGTATTCATTAAGCGGGCTATCCTTAGGCGGCGCGGTGCGGGGCAGTATTCACCCCGTACCGCGCCGGTCCATAATCGGTAAGTTCTTTACTCGACGTTCAGATTGTACGGACGGAAGTCGATCAGGAAGCTGGGATTCGGCTCCCAGTCGATCCCATCTCGAATGCCGAAGATGTCCACGTTCTGATAGAGCGGCGTGAAAGGCAGATCCTCGTCGAAGATCGCGGCCATGCGGCGGAAGTCCGCATAACGCTGCTCCTGATCGAACGACTCGGACGTGCGAACCAGCAGCTCCTGAAATTCCTCCGGCGGGACGTAGTAGGCCGGAACCCACAGCGTGCCCGGGCCCCAGTCCTTGAACAGGAGCGAGGCATCGCCACCGCTTGCGCCACGGCTTTGCAGGTTAGTCATCACCTCGCCTGCGAAGTATTGGTCGAGGAACGCAGAGCCTTCGAGCAGCTCCTGGTTGACCGTAAGTCCGACATCGCGCCACATCTGGGTAACGGCGGTCATCACCGGGTCGTCGTTAGCGTAGTACCCCGCCGTGGCCTGGAAGTTGATCGACTCACCCGCATAGGCGCTGGCTTCCAGCGCGGCGCGGGCGGCGTCTGGATCATACGGAAAGACGGGGCGATCCGGGTCATAGCCGAAGATGCCAGGCAGCAGATAGTCGTTCATCGCCCGCGTCTTGCCTTCCCAGAGCGCATCGACGATCAGCTCGCGGTCAATTGCGAGGGCCAAGGCGCGGCGCACGTTCAGGTCAGCGGTCGGGCCTTTAACGGTGTTGAAGTTGATGGTCATGTAGTTGCGGACGAACGAGTTCACCGAGTGAATCCCTGGCGTGCCATCGACGACGGTAATCTGGTCGACTGGCACCTGCGTGATCAGATCGACATCACCCGCCTGGAGCGCGGCGATGCGGGTAGCTGTCTCAGGGATGAAGCGAACGATGACCTGATCGACGTTGGACGTGCCGCCCCAGTATACGCGGTGCTGTTCGAGAACGATCCGATCGTCCGTCCTGAACTCGACAACCTTGAAGGGGCCGGCGCCAATCGGCTTAAACTGGAGTGTGGCGGGGTCGGCGGCTTCCGTCGCGGCGCGCGGGATAATGCTCGCCCAATAACTGTCAAGGCGGAACGGCAGCAGCGGGTCACGGGTGGGTGTGGTGAGCGTGACCTCAAGCTCACCCGTCGCCTCAACATTGGCGACATAACGTCCGAAATCTTTTGCGAAGCCGGACGGCTGCGGGTTATTCGGGTCCAGAATACGGTTGAAGCTGTAGACAACATCGTCCGCTGTCATCGTGCTGCCGTCGTGAAAAATGACGCCCTCGCGCAGCTTGAAGCGCCATTCCAGCCCGTCGCCGCTCCACTCCGTCGCCAGCATTGGCTGGAGCGAGCCGTCTTTACCAGTTTGCACCAGGCTGTCGCTGAACAACCCAAAAATGCGGCTGCCGATGATATTCGGGCCAATCGCCGTATGAACATCCAGCGATTCGAGCGTTGCGTTAATTCCAATAGTGATAGTTTTGGACTGGCGGGCGAAGACCGGCACGCCGAAAGCGCGCGGTAATGCCCCCGAAGCGACAACGGTGGCGGCGGCCCCAGCCGTTTTGAGGAAACTTCGGCGAGTTATTCGAGGGTTCATCGTAAGTTCTCCTGATGCTCTTTTCGCTTGAAAAACCACCTGTGCTTATATTATGATTCTTTCTAGAAAACGTCAAACGTTTAACGTTACACCTACGCACGGACGACGCAGATTTTTGCCTCTTCCGGCCTTGCTGTAAGCTGGAGGGGGCAACACGGCTGGCTCAGACACGTAACATCATGTATAAGTCAGGTACCGAGGCAGCGCATAAGGCAGCAGGATGCTCTCGGTTGATGTTCACTGTCAGCATGTGTTAGTCGAACGGATAGGCAGCATGGCTCAAGACAGGCGCATCAGCATCACGGACATCGCCAAGAAGGCAGGCGTTTCGGCCACGACCGTGTCGCGCGTTCTGAACGACACGAAGGGCGAGATTAAAATCAGCGAGAAAACGCGTACCGTTGTTTTGGAAACGGCCACGCGCCTGGGATATCAGCGGAATCCCTTCGCGTCTGCGCTACGCACGAGCCGGACTGGTATCGTTGGCGCAGTCAGCCCGAATCTAGGCGGCACCTATTTCAGTATTCTGGGGCACGATCTTCAGGTCGCCGCGCAGAGGCTGGGCATTGAGCTACTCATTGGCGCTACACAGACGGAGGCGAATGGCATCGCGGGACAGCTTAGTATTCTCCAGAGCCAGATTTTCGATGGCATTTTGTTCCTGGGGGATCATCCCTACCGCCAAAAACTGTTGAGCCGCGAATCGCATTTTCATAAGCCGCATGTTCACGTGATGGCCGAAACAGGCTCGGCTCTTCCGCTGATCGGGGTCGACAATAAATTGGGCATGATCCTCGCGCTTGATCATCTCGTGGCGCTGGGACATACCCGGATTGGATTTATCGGCAGCCCGGCTCGCTACAGCGATCGGGCGCAGTTGGAAACCTACCTGGCGTATTTTCAGCAGCACAGCCTGCCGTTTTATCCAGAACTGGTTTCGGATCTGGAACAAATACCCTACACGCCCGAAGCTCCGTCTTTCAGAGAGAAAACCAGGCGGGTTGTAGCTATTCACGCCAGCCGCTTGCTGTCGCAGACCCAGCCCCGACCTACCGCGATTGTATGCGCCAGCGACGGATATGCCGCGGAAACTCTGAAAGCGGCTTACAGGGTAGGGCTGCGCGCGCCGGAGGATATCTCGATTATCGGTTACGGCGATCAGCACGAAGCCCTGATCACATTTCCTGAGCTGACGACGGTACGTATACCGAATCAAGTGATTGCCGAAGCAGCCCTCGTGTTGCTCACCGAATTAATCGAAACGCCCGACTCGGATCACCTGCGTCGGACGCAAACTCTGGCAGTCCCTGAGCTGATCATCCGGCAGTCAACGGCAAAAGCCCCAGAGTAACCTCTGTGGGCTATGTCAAGCATCACACCTCACTATCCCGCTCGCTATAGGCGAAAGCTTGGATATTGATTGTATATTGTGTGTATCTGCCTGTGAGAGACCATATGGAAAGGGAGTGGATTAAGAGTATAATCTGAGGCTATCAAGGTCCAGAATAGCAACAGGTGAAGAAACGTGCAAGAAATCGCTCGTCGAGCGTATGCGACAGACATCACCGCTGAAGAGTGGGTCATTCTTGAACCCCTGGTTCCACAACCCTTGCCAGGGGGACGTCCGGCGGAATGGCCGCGCCGCGAGATTCTCAACGCGATTTTGTATGTG
>JADLHR010000135.1 GCA_020848665.1 Anaerolineae bacterium | reverse complement strand
TGGATTGTGTCCGTGACAAGCTGCGGCTGGCGCTCAGCGAAGAGGCGCTGCAAATAAGTCCGCTCGGCGATGGCGATTCGCACCTGATCGAGGGGAGTGCCATCGGCAACGTTAAGGAAGCCGGTATGCGCTCTTACGCGCAGTATCCCCGGCTCGGCTGTGAGCAGGACGCTGGCGCGGTCGAAGATCAGCACGCGGCGCAGCAGCGTCAGCATCTGCTGCAGAGCATCGTCGATGTTGGTGGCAGCCAGCAGCCCGGCGACCTCGCGCAGCGTCTCAGCCAGGTGGCGCTGGGCGCGTTCCTCGGCGTGCAGGCGCGCGTTCTCGATGGCGATCGCGAGCTGGCGCCCGACGCTTTCGATCAGCGCGATCGTCAGTGGCTCGAACGTCTGCGGCGTGCGCCTGCCTGCTTGCAGCACGCCGATCACACGCTCGCGGGCGATCAGCGGCACCGTTACGATGGATTGGATTCCTATCTCCAGCAGGCGCGCACCGTGAGGGCTGTCTGCCGTAATATGTCCAATAATGTCCAGCTCGCGGCGGTGAATCGTGCGGGCAATCAACGTGTCGGGGAGCGACAGCCAGCGCCGCGCATAGTCCTCGATCCCCGGCAGCCCGGTGCTCCCAGCCAGGCGCAGCCCCCCCGGCGCGCGCAGATCGACCAGTGCGACGGCGGCGGCATCCTGGCGCGTTATGGCGACGACCTGCGCCAGCGCGCGCGCGATGACCTCATCCACGTCCAGCGCCGAGGCGATATCAGCGCTGAATGCGCTGAGCGCCAGCACTTCCTGGCGGCGCTCAAGCAAGTTCTGGCGGATACGGGTTGCTGTGATGTCGCGCAGGACAAAAAGCTGCGCGCCCGGCAGCCCGGTCCCGGCCTGGAGCGGGCGGCGCTCGACACGCAGTACGCGCTCGTCGGCCGCCTCGGCGGGGTCGGGAACGGCGCATTCCGCGCTGGCGTCGCCGGTATCCAGCAGCGCCAGAACTGCCTCGCGCAGCGGCGCGCTCTGGCGCAGAAATTCCGTGATCGGCGGTGGGACCAGCCCAAGCGGAAGCACGTTGTCGCCCAGCCAGCGCGTGATCTGGTGATCGCTCCAGATCACGCGCCGTTCGTCGTCGATCACGAAGGCGCCTTCGCTGTGGCTGTCGATCATCGACTGGAGCAGGCGGTCCACCGGCAGCTCGGGCGAAGCGCGCTGGATGGTCCGCGCCAGGACCAGCACCGGCAGCGCGTAGCTTAAGCCTGCCACAGTGACCGCCCAATGTCCGCTCAGCGGCGCGAGCTGGGACACGAGCGGACTGAGCACGGATGCCAGCAGCAGCGGCAGTCCGCTGCGCCACAGCTTCATCCGACCGGCGCGGATACCGGCGCCAATCACGATCGCGACGGGCAGTTGCGTGAGCAGGAGCACTCCGCCCGCCAGCACGGACAGCTTCCAGCGCGCCAGCCACCAGCCGGGCCAGAACCCGTATTCGGTAAGCACTGCTGCCGGCATCGAGTCTGCACGCATGTCGGCGTAAATCAGAGCGTCGAGCGCGGCGCTGATCGCCAGCATGGCAAGCAGCGCGATCGCCAGTTGGCGGCGCGATTGCCGCCGCAGCCACGTGTCGAAGTACAGCCCGATCAGCGCCAGGGGAAGAAACAGCCAGTGGAACCACGTAATCAGAATGCCAACCACTGCGGCTGCGTATCTGGCGACCAGGTGATCGCCGGTGGAGCCAACGATCAGCAGCGCGCAGGAGGCTACCGCCACGGCGCCGAGGTAAAGCGCCAGCACCATGCTCGAAACGGTGCGCGGCTGCCGCTGGATTGCCGCGGTTGCCAGTGCGATATAGAGGGCGATCGGCAGAAACAGCAGGTACGCCATCAGGATGCCATTGGCTCGTGATCGGGCAGCACGCGAGAATCGAAAACAGCTTCCGGCTGTGCGGATGATGCACCGCTTAGTATAGCATGGTCAATAAATCGGAGGAAAACGGACGAAGCAGGCGGCGACAGGAGCGGCGCAGGGGCATCACGCGATGCCCCTGCGGGAAACAGCTATGGGTAGGTGCCGCGCTCAGGCAGCGGTGCGCAGCCGGCGTGCAATGAATACCATCGCGATCAACCCCGCCGCCGCGATGGCGAGCACGGTCAGGCCGCTGCCGCCTTCCAGGCCAGACCCCTGCCCGAAATCCGACAGCAGGCCGGACTGCTGTAACGTCGCGGTCAGGTCAGGACCGGTGGTTGGCGTTTCAGTCCCGGCGACCTCCGGCGTGACGGTCGGCGCCAGCTTGGTCTGCGTCAGGAAGATCGCCATGTCGGGCGTGGCGGTCGGCGGTACGCCGATAGTGAATGTCACGCGGCCCGTCACCGGGACGTTGACCATGATCACCAGTTCGTCGGTGCGCGGGATCAGCCCCTTGATGCTCTCCGGCAGCGTGTCGTAGTCAACCACCAGCCAGTAGATGCCGGGGTCCAGGTCCTCGAACGCGAAGGCGCCTTCCAGGTCCGTCTCGGTGAAGGTGATGAAGGTGTCGCCTCCGCCGGGGATCGGCGTCGGCGACGGCCCGCCAAGCTGGACCAGCACGATACCGCTCGGATGGGCCGCCCGTGGCAGCGCGCTCTGGCCCTCGCCTCCGGCGGTCACACCTTCCAGCCGCAGCGTGTAGGGGCCGGGGTCGGAGACGCTGCTGACCCGGATGGTGTAGACGCCGTCTTCCGGCAGCCTGTAATCGCTGATCTTTGCGTCCAGCTCCGGGCCGCTGTCATCGTCTTCGGTCAGCGGTTGCTCGTTGGGTCCGAGCAGCGCCAGATACATATCCATCGACGCCGGATTACCGGCAGTCGCCTCGATGGTTACGATATCGCCCTGGCTGCCTTCAAAGCGCCATAGATCGACCGTATTGCGCTGGAGCGTCTTGTCCACAGCGTCGCCATAGAGCAGCGTTTGAGGCGTGCCTGGCTCCGGCGTGCTGGCTGGCGGGTTCTGGACAGTGTCGAGCGCCGGATTGAAAATACCGTCACCGTCGTCGCGGTACAGACGCAGCGTCACGCCGCCGAAGATGTTGCCTGTCTCATCCACCAGCTCGCCGCTGAAGGACCGCGCCGCTGCTGCCGTCGCAGTCAGGTTAGCGTCGATCGCGACCTGGGTCTGGGTCAGGGATTGCGCGTCGAGGTTAAGCTGTGCGATCCGGGTTGCGGTGGCGGCGGCGTCGATCGCGGCCTGGGTCTGCTGCCGCGAGACGGCTTCCTGGGTCTGAGTGGCAGCCGCGTCAGCCGCTTCCTGGGTCTGGGTGGCAGCGGCGTTGGCTGCTTCCTGGGTCTGCGTGCCCTGCGCCCAGGCGGCTTCCTGCGTTTGCGTTTCCTGCGCCCAGGCGGCGGACTGTGTCTGCGTCTGGTAGAACTCGAAGGTGGCGATCGCTTCCTGGCTGGCGACTACTGCAATCGCGTTGGCTGTCTGCGTCGCCTGATGCGCCTCTTGCGTGAGCGTTGCGTCGGCGAAAGTGGTCGCGTTCATCGCCACGATCCGGGTGCTGGTCATCTCGTTGGGGCTTGGCTCGTCGCTGTTGCCGAGCGCCCACCACACCGCCACCGCGACAATCCCGACCACCAGCAGGACCAACAGCGCCCCGATAATCTTAAAGGTCCGGCTGACGCCGCCGCCTGAGTCATCGTCGAAGTCAGGCAGGGTCAACTCCTCTTCGAACGGCGGCATTTCATCCAGTTCGCTGAGATCGCCCAGGTCTTCGAAGCCCATTGTCTCCTCCGCGTTAAGTGCACGTGTGGGCGCGGCGTTCGCCCCCCATCACGCCAGGCTAGCCGAGTGATTCAAGATTGGCGAGCGGGACGACCGCGATGCGGCCATCGCTCACGCGCACACGCGCGCACGGCACGCGCAGCCCGTTCTCGACCGGCTGCGGTGTGGCAGGCAGCTCGACGACTTCCCCGGTCTGCTCCCCCCAGGGCGCGCGCGTCAGCCGGACCCGTGCACCGACTGCGAGTCGCTCGTGCAGCGCCGGAGTCGCGGGCAGCGAGCCGCCCGACGGCAGCGGGATCATGATCTCCGGCCGGTCAGGGGACCAGGGATCCGGGATCGCCGCGTTCAGCGCCGCCTGCCGTCCGATGTTACTCTGCAAGAGCCGATAGATCAATTCGGTCGGCTGCCGGTCGCCGAATCCCTCTGTTAACAATACTGGGAATGACAGCTCCTGCGCAAATTCGCGCAGCGCCGAGGACATGCTGGGCGCGATGATCCCGGCCAGCGCCTGCTGCTGCGCGACGAGCAGATCGCCGCGCGTCAGCGGTTGCAGGCTCAGAACTGCGACATTCCGGTACTCGGAGATGCGCACGTCGAGCTTGCTCAGCCCCGCGAAACCGCTTTCTGGCAGGCCGCGCAGCGTCGTGAACGCGTATCTGCCGTTGCCCCACAGGCACTGAATCAGCGCGCCGATCCCGGCGATGTGGACGGCGTGCGGCTCGGCAGCCGTGATCTCGCCAGGGATTTTGGACAGTATTTCAATCGTCTGCTCGCTGACCTGCAACACAATGCGAGCGCCGTCCACCCGCGCGATCACGCCATTGGCGGGCGAATCCAGCGTGCGCGCGCGGCGTCCCTTTCCGCGCCGGGCGAGCGGCTGGCCTTCCATCACCCGGTCACCTTCGGTCACCTCGATCCAGCCCGCCGCGCGCTCGGCGTCGCGCGTATCGAAGGCGTCCGCCACGTCGATCAGGCGGAAATCGCGCAGCACGTCACCCTGCAAGACGACCTGCACCGCCTCGATCATCAGGCCAGTCGGGACTGCCGCCGGGCGCGGCGCGGCGTGTGCTGGCAGCTGTCGCTCGCGCACGACGCGCGCCAACCCCTTGACGACGCGCGTCTCAGGATAGTACGACATGGGTGCTCTCCTCGGCGGGTGCGGCCGCCTGAGTGGCAGGCGCGAGGCGATCAGGCGCCAGCGTATCCTGCGCGCTCATCGCCGCCTGCCAGTGCAGCAGGCGCGCCGCCCGGTCGCGCGGGCGCGGCAGAGC
>JADLHR010000134.1 GCA_020848665.1 Anaerolineae bacterium | reverse complement strand
CGCTACCCGAACTGGCCCGGCCTCAACCTGACGTACGAGGTGCGCGAGGGCATCGTTAAGCACGAGACGGAGTACGATCTCAGCGACTCGACGGCAGCGGGCTTCGATCCAAGCACGCGCGGCAGCCTGGAGGCGCAGATTGCGAACGTCGCCGACGAGCTGGCGTACAATGCGCATGACCTGGACGACGGCCTGCGCTCCGGCCTGATTTCGCCGGAGCAGCTGGATGGCATCGAGTTGTGGCAGATGCTGAAAGAAAGCATCGGCTGGGATGGCCGCAACTTCACCGAGCAGGTCCGCCACCGCCTGATCCGGCGCCTGTTGGGGATCGAGATTGACGACGTGATCCAGGCAACCGGGGCGGCGCTGGCGCAGTACGATTTGCCCGATCCGGAGTCGCTGCAACGTTTGCCGCATAATGTCGCTATTCACTCAGAGTCGGTAGCGGCGCTCAATCAGCAGCTCAAGACATTCCTGTACGCTAAGCTCTACCGGCATCACCGCGTCGTGCGCATGGCGGTGAAGGCGGAGCGGTTCATCGCGCAGATGTTTGAAACGTATCTCAGCGAGCCGGAGCAACTCCCCCCGTCGGTGCGGCAGGTCGCCAACGGGCGCGGGCTGCACCGGGCGGTGTGCGACTACATCGCCGGAATGACGGACCGTTTCGCGCTCGAAGAATGGCAGCGGCTTTACGATCCTTTCACGCTCCCATAAGCTCAATCGGCAGCATATGAGATAGCTTTTGAAGGGTCTCTGGGGCGTCCAGAGACGTTCAGCCACAGCTTATTCCCGTTCTTTGGAGATAGCCAGACAACCCAGGCCAGGGTTTGAGGATAAGGATGCATCATGGGTGAAGAGCAGTTTTTGACCGCAGAAGGCGCCGCCGAGCTGCGCGCCGAGCTGGAGGACCTGATTACGGTCAAGCGACCGCAGTTGGCTGCCCGGCTGCGCGAAGCGATCGGTCAGGGTGACCTGTCCGAGAACGCCGATTACACGGATGCCAAAGAACAGCAGGCGTTTCTCGAAGGCCGGATTCTCTATCTGGAGTCTCTGCTGCGGTACGCGACAATCATTGATGAAGGGAACGGGAAAGCGCCCATGCGGGTCACAGTCGGCTGCGAGGTGACGATTGTGTCCGAAGGCGAGCCGCCTGAAACGTATCGCATCGTGGGCGCCGCCGAGGCCGATCCGCGCAACGGGCGTATCTCGAACGAAAGCCCGATCGGCGCGGCGCTGCTTGGGCGCCGCAAGGGCGAGGCCGTCGAGGTTGAGACGCCCGGCGGGTCGTGGTCGGTGAAGATCACGGATATTCGCTGGTAACGCTGCTCGCCGCGCCGCCCGAGAAAACATCGAGGCTCTGGATAGGGCATCCGGAGCCTCGTTCTTGGGTCAGCGGCAGGGTGACGGTGCGTCGCCTAGTAGTTTAGCAGCTCCGCCGTGTCTCCGAAGGCAGTGTCGGGCTTGGGGTTGGGTGGCACACCGCCCTCTTTCGGCCAGGCCGCCAGCTCGACCGTAATGCGCTCAAAGAAGCTCTGCGGCGGCATTGCGCCTGCCCCATATTGCAGGTCGATAATCCGCACCTGGACGCGCAACGTTTGCGTTTCGAGCGTCGTCACCAGGCCCGGCTCGGCCAGCACCGCTTCGCCCTTCGGCGCGAGCTTGGTTCGCAGCGCCTCGTCGTTGAAGGCGTGACGGCTCATCAGGACCTTCGTTACAGTACGGATGTCGTTCTTGTCGAAGAGCCAGACTTCGGTCGCAGTGACTTTCTTGGGGTCGCCCACGCCGATTGTCTCGGAAATTCCAGAGCCGCACTCGCCCAGGAACTCGCCCGAAGTCGTCTCGATGCTGAATGACTCGTCGTACAGGTCATCGCCGAGGATATAGGTGGACATATACTGGCCGACCGGGGGTTTCTCACCTGCGGCAGGGAAGTTGGTCTTCTGCTCGACGGCGGCGCGCTGGGCCGAGACGCGCTCGACGTGTGCGGTCGAGGCGGTCACACGCGGTGGCGCGCCAGGCGAAGCTGCCGGCGCTGTAGCCGACACCGGTTGAGCAAACGCCGGACGTGGTGCGCCGCTGCCTGGCGCCCAATAGAAGGAGAAGATAATCGCGAGAACCAGGCCGATGACCAGCGTGCCGCCGAGACAGGCCAGCGGCCCCAGAACGCTCTGGAGCGTGCTGCGCTCGATCTTGGCTGCCTGCTCAGATGCGGCTGCCTCGTTCGCCTGGGCGATTTCCAGCAGCGGCCCAAGCCGCGCCGCAAGCGCCGGATTAGTTTGCTGGTTTTCGTTGATCAAGGTGCGGATCATACCCGGCGTGACGCCTGCCGATACGATCTTGGAGCGGGCTTCTTCAGCGTCACCCGACTGCTCCAGTTCGACGGCCGTCATCTTGATCCACTGGTCCTTGTAACCATCCGCGAGGTGAACCGGCTCGGCGTCGTAGAACTTGATGGGCGCGCCCCAATAGGTCCAGGCCAACCCGATGATCACGCCCAGCAGGACAAAGCCGAGCCGAGTCAGCGCCGGAGCCATCGAGTTTAGCACGGGTTTTGCCATGATCTTCACCTGGGGCACAAGGCTTCCCATACGGCCTAGCCTTTCTCTGAGGGCTGCCGCCTGGGCGGCAGCGCGGTGGGTATCTCATGGACCGGTCTCACTGCGATGCATTGTACATGAACACGAAATCTAAGACAAATCAATTGAGAGAACGCGCGACCGGAATCAGGCGGGTGCGCGCGGATGCTCCATTGCCGACCCTCCTCCGGATCAGGTAGAATGCAGACTATGATGCCCACCCTCAAGCGCAGCCAGTTTGTCGTCCGCCAGGCCCAATCTGAGGCTGATCTGATCGCGTGCAGCCAGCTCGATCACACCTATACAACCGGGCATGTCTGGCAAGTCGATCTGCGCGAAGACGGCGACGAAACGGCTGTTCGCTTCCGCGTGGTGCACCTGCCGCGCACGATCCGCGTGAGCTACCCGCGCGATCGCGAAACGCTGCTCCGCGCGTGGGCAGACCGCGACTGCTTTCTGGTTGCGACGGTGGATGACGCGATCCTCGGCTATGTGAACATGCTCGTCGAAGGGCCAGGCGGCAAGGGGTGGGTGCATGATCTGGTGGTGGACCAGCGAGTGCGGCGGCGCAAAATCGGCAGCGCGCTGATGGAGCAGGCGCTGCGCTGGGCGCGGCTGCACGAACTGGCGCACATCACGCTGGATGTGCAAACTAAGAATTACCCGGCGCTCAGCTTCATCCGGGCGCACGGATTCGCGTTTCACGGGTTCAACGATCATTACTACGCGAATCAGGACATCGCGCTGTTTTTCGGGCGTTCAGTCTGAGTCGTGTGTATATAACGTCAGGTGTACTGGTATATCTCATGAGTTGTCCCGCGCGCTATGGATGATCCCGATCTGCTTCACGGCGCACTTGAGCTGATCAACGAGACGCTGACGACGACTATCGTCATCGTCGCGGCCTCGATCCTGCTCTACAACCTGAGCCGCCGTCTGCATGATCGGGTCACGCGGGCAGCGTCGATCGTGCTGGCGCTGGTTGTCGTGGCGTATATCGCTGACGTGCTCGTGTCGCTTGACCCCGGCGGGAACGACTACGTCGAGGCGTATCTACGCCTGCAATGGATCGGTATCGCCTACATCCCGGCGGCGCTCTTTCATCTCTCGGATGCG
>JADLHR010000133.1 GCA_020848665.1 Anaerolineae bacterium | reverse complement strand
TCGCCGGCTGCTCGCCCACGCCAGCGCGCCGCAGCAGCCAGCGTCCAACCGGGTGCGCGAAAGCCGCCCAGCCCGCCAGCAGCGCCAGTCCTAGCGCCAGCCACGCCAGCAAGAACACCGGCAACACAAGCAGCGGCACGACCAGGATCAGCGACAGGGCATAGACGGCGCTAATCCCGACTGCCGCGACCAGCGCCAGGCAGCCAATCCCGGCGCTGGCGAACGGGGCCGTCCGCACCGACGAGGACATCCGGCGCAGTCCAGCCGGAAAGAGGACCATCCCTAGCGCCGCGACACCGCCTAAGAACAGGACACGGCCCAGCGTGCCGAATAAGCGCGCCAGGAAGCTCGGCTGCCAGCGATCCGGCCCGGTGCCAAGCAGGTGATCCAGGGTGGTCCGCCGGTCCTCAGCGCATTCCGCTTTCAGCGCGCCATCAACCTGCGCGCCCGGCTGGATGCGTGACCGGTCCACACAATAGGTCAGGTCACCCGTGACGCGCGCCGTGCTGTCGAAGGTGAAGTCGCCGGCGATCACCGTCAGGTCGCCAGTGACCGACCCGCCAAAGGTAACCTCATCGGCGATCAAAGTCACGTCGCCGTTGACGTGACTTCCCGGATCATACGTCAGGCGGCTGCCGACCCAGACGCGATCACCGTCCAGCCGCTCGCCGGTCCGCAAGCGGAAATCGTCGTCAAAGCGGAACCCGCCGAGCTGATCGCTTTCGAAGGAACAGCTTACCAGCAACGCTGCCAGGATCACCAGCAAACTCAGCCGGGCCGCCCGCCGGGCCACCGCTCGAACACGTCCTAACATACCGAACTCTCGTTTTCTCTCACCCTACCGCCCGCTCGTGAGCGCGGCTACAGCGCCACGCGCTGCAACAGCCAGCGCGGCCCGCCGAGCAGATACCACGCCAGCCAGCTCACCAGCATCGCCAGTGGAATCGCGGTCGTCAGCAGCGCGGGAACCATCGGCATCTCATTAATCAGAGACTCGACGCTGGCAGCATACTCATTCACCAGGCCCAGCGCTGACCCAATTGCCGTCGCCGCAAGCGTGACGATGTTGTTCAGAATCGCCGGGTCCGAGAGCGCATCAAACAGCGCCGCGATCCCCAACGCGAGCAGCGGCAGCGTGAGCGCAGCGGCCAGCGCCAGGCCCAGCGCCAGGCTTAGGCTCAGCCGGCGGTTGTGCAGGTGCGGAAAGGTCAGCGCCGCCACCGCCGCCATCACCCGGCTCGCAAACCCGGGCGACGGAGACTCAAATGGCGCGCTCCGCAACAGCATCTCCACCTGCCGCAGACGTTGGTCCAGCGCCTCAGGCGGGGCGTCCGCATCCAGGCGAGCGCGCACCGCCTCAAACTCGCGTTCAGCCTGCTCCGGCTCGAACGACTCGCTCATCTGGTGCGCGTGATTACTCTGTTCGTTTCCCATCATGATCCCCTCAACTCGGGATTGAGTGCCGGCAGCGGCCTAGCCCCAAGCTGGCCGGCGAGCGCCTGCCGAGCGCGAAACAGCCGGCTCTTGACCGCGCTTTCAGTCGTCCCAAGCATCTCCGCGATTTCGGCATAAGACAGGTCGTACCAGTAGCGCAAAACAACCGCCACCCGGTAATCGGGTGTCAGCTCGTCGAGCAGCGCCTGGACTTCGGCGCTGCGCTCGTCCGCGAGCGCCGCTTCCTCAGGGCCGGGCAGATCGCTGGTCAGCGCCGGGTGCGGCGGCAGCGGCTCTTCCAGCGACAGCCATGTCAGGCGGCGGCGGCGGATGCGATCGATGCAGTGATTCGACGTGATCGACAGCAGCCAGGTCTTGAACGGGCGCTCCGAGTCGTAGCGATCGAGGTTAGCATAGGCCCGCAGAAAGGCTTCCTGCGCGGCATCTTCGGCTTCGCCCCGGTTGTTCAACATGCGATATGCCAGGTTGAACACGTCACGCTCGTAGCGCAAGACCAGCTCCCCGAACGCGTCTTGATCGCCTGTGAGTGTCCGCCCCACCCACAGCGCATCAGCCTCTTGACTCACAATGTGTCTACCCTACCCTGGCCGACAGGTAATGCCGTCCCCTGCTATTCGGAGTATACGCACACGCGGAACTGCGGTTGCGCAGAACCGCGAAATGCCATCGTGATAGACACGGCCCTGCAATCACGGTAGAATGCGCGCACACGCACCACGAGCGAATTGGCGCCGCCGCGCTGCCTGCAAGAAAGGAACCCCGCGCTTATGGCTGTGATCTATCGTGATTCCGACGCCAATCTCGGCGTGCTCATGGATCGCACCATTGCGGTGCTGGGTTATGGCAACATGGGCCGCCCGCTGGCGCTCAATCTGCGCGACAGCGCCTTCCCGGTCCTGATCGGCAACCGCAGCGACGAGTACGCCGCGCAAGCCTACCGCGATGGATTTGAGGTGCTCCCGCTGCCTGAGGCGGCGCGTCGGGCCGACCTGATGTTTCTGATGGTCCCTGACGAACTGGCCCCGCAAATCTATCTTACCTCGGTTGCGCCGAGTCTGAAGCGCGGTGACACGCTGGTCTTCGCCTCCGGCTACAACATCGCTTTCGGCCTGATCGAGCCGCCGCCGTTTGTTGACGTGGTCCTGGTGGCGCCCCAATCAACCGGAGAAGGCGTGCGCGAAGGATATGTCGCCGGGACCGGTTTTCCCAGTTTTGTCGCCGTCGCGCAGGACGCTTCCGGCCAGGCCTGGCCGCGCGTGCTGGCTGTGGCAAAGGCGCTCGGCGCGCTCCATCGCGGCGCCGTCGAGCTGACCCTCCAGCAAGAGGCCGAGCTGGACCTCTTCTCCCAACAGGCGGTGCTGCCTGCCCTTCATAGTGTACTCCAAACCGCGATCGAAGTCCTCAGCCGCGAGGGGTTTCCGCCAGAGGCGATCTACAGCAGCCTGTACCTCTCCGGCGAATTGGGCTTCGTCGTCTCCAAATGGGCCGAACGCGGCGTTCTGCCCAGTATGCAGGCGCACTCGCTCACCAGTCAGTATGGCACACTGTCGCGCATGGCGCGCTTCAAAGAAGTAAAGCTCACACGCCAGATGGAAGGGGCGCTGGACAACATCCGGCGCGGCGATTTCGCGCAGGAATGGGCCGACGAGTACGCCGACGGGTATCCCCGCCTCGAAGCCCTGCGCCGCCGCTGGGAGTCGATGCCGGTCTGGCAGGAAGAGCAAGCAGTGCTTGACGCCCTGCGCCGCGCCAGCAACGGCTAGCGCGCTCCCTCACGCTGGGGAGCGGTCACTCACAGCAGCATCGGCGCGTCCTGCTCGGCCAGATCGGCGAGGAACCACTGTTCGGCAGCGGACAACTCCGCGCTGAGCAGCAGATCGGGCCGCCGACGCCAGGTGCGGCGGATCGCCTCCCAACGCCGCCAGCGCTCGACCGCCGCGTGATCACCTTCCAGCAGCACATCCGGCACGCGCAGCCCGCGGATCTCCGGCGGGCGGGTATAGTGCGGATATTCGAGCAGGCCCATCGCGTGCGAATCCTCGTCCGCCGCCCAGCGTGCGCCGAGCACGCCCGGAATCAGTCGCGCTACGGCGTCAACCAGCACCATCGCTGCCAGCTCGCCGCCGGTCAGGACGTAATCGCCAATGCTGATCTCGTCGGTGATCACCGTCTGGCGGACGCGCTCGTCCACCCCTTCGTAGCGCCCGCAGACCAGCACCAGGCGCGAGTGCTGCGCCAGCCCCTGCGCGACCCGCTGCGTGAAGACGCGGCCCTGTGGCGTGAGCAGGATCACGGGGACGGCGCGATCAGGGCCGCGCACCGCCTCGACCGCGTCGATCAGCGGGCCGGGCATCATCACCATCCCCCCACCTCCGCCATAGGGCGTGTCGTCAGTGGTGCGGTGCTTGTCAGTTGCGTAATTCCGAATATCATGTAACCGTAAGGACAACAGCCGCTTTTCCTGCGCGCGCTTGAGGATGCTCTCGGTGAGCGGCCCGCCGAACATCGACGGGAACAGCGTCAGAATGTCGATCTGCATAGCTACCTCATCGCGGAATTATCGTCGCGGAATCGCCGTCGCGGGGGAAATCCTACCATCTTCCGCCTG
>JADLHR010000132.1 GCA_020848665.1 Anaerolineae bacterium | reverse complement strand
GAGGCGCTCAAGCGGCGCTGCCTGTACCTCTACATCGACTATCCCGACGCCGACGAGGAACTGCGCATCGTGCGGCTGAAGGTGCCGGACCTGGCGCCGGAGCTGGCGCGCCAGGCGGTCGAGGTCGTGCAGTCGCTGCGCGCGCTCGATCTCAAGAAGAACCCCAGCGTCAGCGAAACGCTGGACTGGGCGCGTGCGCTGGTCACGCTCAACACCCGCTCGCTCACCCCTCAGACGCTCGACAATACGCTCACCGTCCTGCTGAAATACGAGGCTGACGTGGAGCGCGCGCGCCGCGCGCTGCGCCGGGTCGGAGGCGAAGGCAATGGAAGAACGCATCGTTAAGTTCATCGCCGCCCTGCGCGCGGCGGGAGTGCGCGTCTCGGTCGCCGAGAGCCAGGACGCCTGGCGCGCCGTCGAGCGGCTGGGAGTCGCCAACCGCGACACGTTCCGCCTCAGCCTGCGCGCCACGCTCGTGAAGGACGCCGATGCGCTCCCGACCTTCGAGAAGCTGTTCCCGCAGTACTTCGGCAGCGCCGCATCCCCGCTGACCAACCCCCAGGGCGACCTGTCGCCCGAAGACCAGCAGAAGCTGCAAGAGGCGCTGGAGCAGCTGATGCAGGACCTCGCGCGCCAGCTTCAGCAGCTTCTGGAGTGGCTACTCAGTGGACGCGGCCCGACCGGGGATGACCTGCAGAAATTGGCCGAGCAGGCCGGGGCCGATCCGTCTGGGCGCCTGACGCCCAGCAGCGCGCGCCGCATGGCCCAGCGGATGCAGGACCTGCTCGGCTGGGACCAGCTTCAGGACCTGCTCGACCAGCTTTGGGAGGCGCTCGCACAGGCGGGCATGGACCCGGCCACTATCGAGCAACTTCAGGCGCAGGCCGCCGAAAACGCCGGGCGCCTGGCCGAGCAGTTGGGTGACTTCGCCGGGCAGCAGGTCCGCGACCAGCGCGTGGACCAGGCGCGCCACCGCCCAATGCAGGACCTGCTCGATCGCCCGCTCGACTCGCTCAGCCACGCCGACATGGACGCGCTGCGCGAACAGGTCCGGCGGCTGGCGGCACGCCTGCGGAGCCGGGCCGCTCTGCGCCAGAAGCGCGGCAAGCAGGGCAAGCTCGACCCCAAGGCGACGCTGCGCCGCAATCTGCGCTACCAGGGCGTGCCGTTCGAGATGCGCTTCCGCCAGCGGCGGCTCAAGCCGAAGCTGGTCGTGATCCTGGATGTCAGCACCTCGATGCGCCCGGTGGTCGAGTTCTTTTTGCGGCTGCTGTTTGAACTGCAGGATCAGGTGCAGAAGACGCGCAGCTTCGCCTTCGTCGATCACCTCGAAGACGTGACCGCCGACCTGCAAACGCGCCACCTGGATCAGGCGATCACGGTCGTGCTGACCCGGCTGCCCGCCGGGCATTACAACACCGACCTGGGGCGCAGCCTGCGCCAGCTTGAGGCCGAGCACCTGGGCGCGCTCGACGGACGCACGACGCTGATCGTGCTCGGCGATGGGCGCAATAATTTCAACGACCCGGCGCTCGACACTTTCGGGCGGCTGGGGCGCCGCGCCCGGCGCGTGATCTGGCTCAACCCGGAGTATCCGGCGCAGTGGGGCAGCGGTGACAGCGATATGCTGGCCTACGCGCCGCTGTGCAGCGCCGTCTACCAGACGCGCAGCCTGAGCCAGCTCGCCGAGGCGGTGGATCGAATCCTGGGCTAAAGGTGACAGAAAGCAGCAAGAAGCAGCGAAGAACAACCGCTATCCATTTATAGATTTTGTGGTATCATATGCGGTATCATGAATAAGGTTGTTATTGATACCAACGTGTTTGTAGCTGCCCTGATGTCACGGCGCGGCGCAGCGTTCCGCCTGCTTGGGTTGGTGGGCACAGGTACGTTCGAGATCAGCGTTTCGGTGCCGCTGATTCTGGAGTACGAAGACGCCGCGAAACGCCGGGCAGGAACGCACATTCCTTTGTCCGAACAGGAAATCGATGATGTAATCGACTACGTATGCTCCGCAGCCGAGCATTACCAGGTTCATTTTTTATGGCGCCCGCTGCTGCCGGACTTAAAGGACGATATGGTGCTGGAACTGGCTGTCGGGGCACGCTGCTCCTTCATCGTGACCTATAATCTGAAAGACTTTGTGGGCATTGAGCAATTTGGGCTTGAAGCGATCACGCCGCAGACGTTTTTAGGGAAGATCGGAGCGTTGCCATGAGCGCCATCAGTGTGCGCTTACCTGAGTCACTACACGAAGCTGTCCGCGATCTGGCGCAGCGCGAGAATGTATCCATCAACCAGTTTATCGCGCTGGCCCTGGCGGAGAAGGTGTCCGCCCTGAAAACCGAGGAGTACCTGTCCGCCCGCGCCCTGCGCGGTCAGCGGAGCAAGTTCGACGCCGCGCTCGACAAAGCGCCCGATATAGAGCCAGAAGCGCACGATCAGTTGTAGCCCGGCGAGAAACACGATAACACTGTATCTGCGCCGTAGACGAAGTGTCGTCAAAAACTCGGCATGCATCCGCGCGGTTGTTTCCGCGCCCCGATCCCACTATACTTCAGGGTAGCCTTTCGCACGCTCTGTCTGATGCTGCTTTTTGCTGCCTTTTGCTGTATTTAGCTGCTTTTTGCTGTTTTTAGCTGCTTTCCGCCGCGCCTGTGGAGGACCCGACTATGCTGGTAAAAGACATTATGACGCTCAACCCCGTCACGGCGACCCCGGAGACGACGCACAAGCAGGCCACCGAGATGATGCGCGAACACCGGATTCACCACCTGCCGATCGTGGACCGGCGCGGTAAGCTGGTCGGCATTGTCGTCGAAAGCGACCTGTTCCAGGTGCAGCCTTCGCCGGCCACTACGCTGAGCATCTACGAAATTCACAGCCTGCTGTCGAGCCTGAAGCTGCAACAGATTATGCGCCACCCGGTCTATACCACGCGGCCCGGCTGCCCGCTGGAAGAAGCGGCTCGCCTGATGCAGACGAAGAGTATCGGCTGCCTGCCGGTGCTGGACGGCAAGGCGCTGATCGGCATCGTGACCGACACCGACATCTTCAAGGCGCTGGTCGCGCTGCTGGGCGGCGGGGAGCAAGGCTCACGCATCACGGTCGAAGTTGAAGACCGTCCGGGGATTCTGGCGCAGGTCGCCCAGGCGGTGGCGGACGTGGGCGGCAACATCATCAGCACGATCGCCTGGCATCGGGACGGCAAATCGTATATCACCGTCAAAGAGCGTGGCGCCGATTTTTCGCAGCTCACCGCCGCGCTGGAGCGCGTCCCGGCGCGAGTGGTTACCCTGCTGCAGCATCCTGAGTGCAGCCAGGAGCAGGTCGAATAGGGCGCTCACCTCACCCCTGAAGCCCTCACCGTCATACCGAGAGGCAGACCGGCGCCGGTGAATCCGACGGGGCGGAGCAAGCCCCGCCCCGACACAAGAAACCGGCGCTGGCCGTTCTACCCCGGCGGAGCGCGATGCGCCCTACCGGCCCGGCATCACCTCGTTGTGCGGCTGGTTGTGCGGCTGGTCTTGCGGCTGGTCGTGCGGCTCCGCCTCCTGCTCAGAGGTATCGCGCGCGGCGTGCTCCAGAATGATCCGCACCGTCCGGTCATAGGTCAGGTAATTCCACACCCAGTTGACAAACACATTCAGCCGGTTGCGGAACCCCATCAGCGTGATCAGGTGCAGCCCCAGCCACGCGACCCACGCGATGAAACCGGTCAACTGGACGCGGTAGTAGATCCACGCGACGGCGCGGCTGCGCCCGATGGTCGCCATCAGCCCCCGGTCATGATAGTGGAAGGAACGCTGCGGCTTGCCCCTGGCGCGGCGCAGGATGTTGCGAGCGGCGTGCTGCCCCTGCTGCTTGGCGACCGGGATCACCATCGAGTACGGCTCGCCACGCTCGTCCTCAAGGTACGCCAGGTCACCAACCACGTAGACATCCTGCAACCCAATCACTTGCAGCGTCGTGGTAACCGGCACGCGCCCGGAGCGATCAAGCGGCACGCCGAGCATCCGCGCCAGCGGCGACGCCTTGACGCCCGCCGCCCAGATCAGCGTGCGGGTGGGGATCACGCGCCCACTGCTCAGGCGAACGGCATCCGGCGTCACATCGCTGACCGTCTCGCCCAGCACGACTTCGACGCCCATGCTCTCAAGCTGGCGGCGCGCGGCGCGCCGCAGCCGCTCAGGATAGGGCGACAGCAGGTGATCCAGCCGCTCGATGAGGATCACCCGGCCAGACACGTCGCCCAACTGGGTCGCGTACTCCTCGCGCAGCACCTTGCCCAGCAGCTCCTGGAACGCGCCCGACGTCTCCAGCCCGGTCGGACCGCCGCCAACGATCACGATTGTCGTCAGCGCCTCGCGCTGAGCGGCATCGTCGGACCAGGCGGCTTTCTCAAAGTTCTTCAGAACGTGATTACGCAGCACCACGCCGTCGGAGAGCGTCTTCAGGCCGAAACCGTACCGCTCGACCGCCTCTATCCCGAAGGTGTGCGTCTGGCTGCCAGCGGCGAGGATCAGATAGTCGTACGGCTCATGGCGGACGCCTTCCTTGCTGAGGATGGTAACGCGCCGCGCCGCCGGGTCGATACCCTCCACCTCCCCCAGCAGGAAGCGGACGTTCGACACGTCGCGGAAGATACCGCGCACCGGTGAGGCGATCTCGCCCGGCTCCAGGCCAGAAGTCGCCACCTGGTACAGCAGTGGCGAAAACAGGTGGAAGTTATGCCGATCCACGACGAGCACGTCCACGTCCTGGTCGGCCAGCGTCTGGGCAGCGTTGAGGCCGCCAAACCCGGCGCCGATAATCAGCACGGCGGGGCGACGAGCGGAAGTATGCTGTTCAGACATGGCAATCGCGCTCCTTTCGAGACGCTCCTACCATCACAAACAAAACTTGTGAAAACGTCCACAAGTAAACTTCGTGAAAAATTGCGCTATATATTTAGATAAGTTTTATCATAATGTTCTATATTTGCCAAGAGCCTGCGCGCGGCCGCCGCAGCCCGCCGGGTTCGGGGTTTCGGCTCTCTTTACAGGCGCCCTGGCGCAGTGTACACTCGCGCCAAACGGGAGCGGAGCGCCCGCTTTCCGCGCAGAGGAGACGACGATGACGAAACGCGCGCACCTTCTCGCAGCTTTCGCAGCCCTCGCGGCGCTGCTGTTGGCGCTGCTGTTGGCGCTGCTGTTGGCGCTGCTGCCGCTGGCGTGGACGCCGGTCCGCGCCCAGGACCCCACACCGACCCTCGCGCCGCCGGTCACGCCCGTGATGGGCAGCTTTGACTCGGCTTCGGTCGCGGGCGTGGACCTGAGCGCCCTGCCGATCATCCCGGAACTCAGCGACACCGCCCGCGCGATCCTGCTCGACAGCCTGAGCCAGGGGCGTAACCCGCGCGCCTTCGCCAAGGTGGGGGACTGCATGACTGAGGACCCGGCCTTCCTCTATCCGCTGGCGGGGGATGAGGTCGTCTGGGGCGAGTACGGGGACCTGCAAGCTGCGCTGGAGTTCTACTCCGAGGGCGAAGAAAACCCCTTCGGTCGCAAGAGCCAGGCGGCGGCGGGCGGCTTCAACGCGGCCAGCGTGATCGATACGATGTGGGCCAATCCGGAGTTCTGCGAGGCGGGCGAGACGCCGCTGGCCTGCGAGCTGCGCCTGATGGAGCCGAGCGTCGCGCTGATCATGTTCGGCACCAACGACGTGTACTACCTCGACGAGGCGCAGTTCGATTACTTCCTGCGCTCGGTGCTGGTCGAGACGATTAACGCCGGGACGCTGCCGGTGCTGAGCACCTTCCCGCTGCGACCGGAGTTTCCGGAGAAGACCGAGCTGTTCAACCGGATCGCGGCGCGCGCCGCCGAGGACTATGACATCCCGCTGATCAACCTGTGGCGCGCGCTGGAGCCGCTGCCGCACCAGGGAGTC
>JADLHR010000131.1 GCA_020848665.1 Anaerolineae bacterium | reverse complement strand
GATGGCTTTGACGACATGCTGCGCTTGACCTATCATAGATGAGATGGTGGGCTGGCCGCCGTCGGGTGCGCACCTGGCGAGAGAGCATTCCGACCGGCAGTTCGCAAGATACGCTGCGTGCTGAAGCCATATATTGCTGAAACCATGTATTGCTGAACCATGTACGCTGAAACTATTCGGTAAGACACTGAATAAAGACACTGAAAACAGTTTTTGTCGCGCGTGCGGCTCGCACGGTTTTACGAAAGAGTGGGCTGAAATGCACGTTATTGCGGTCGATCTGGGGGCTGAATCCGGGCGGGTGATGCGTGTCGGTTTTGACGGCGAGCGCCTGGAACAAGCCGAAATTCATCGCTTCTCCAACATCCCGGTTCCGGTCCGTGGCACGCTGTACTGGGACGTACTGCGTTTGTGGCACGAGATCATGAGCGGGATCGCGCAGGCAGGCGAGGGCGCGTCGAGTATCGGCGTTGACTCATGGGGCGTAGACTTCGCGCTGCTTGACCGCACCGGCGGCCTGCTCGGCAACCCGGTTCACTACCGCGACAGCCGCACCGAAGGGACGATGGACTGGGTCTTCGAGCGCGTGCCGCGCCGCACGATCTTCGAGCGGACGGGCATCCAGTTCATGGCGCTCAACACACTCTTTCAGATGGCGAGCCTGGTGGCGACGAACAGCCCCCAACTTGAGCAGGCCGCAATCTATCTCACCTTTCCCGACCTGTTTAATCACTGGCTCACCGGCGCGCGGGTCTGCGAGTTCACGCACGCCACCACGACCCAGATGTTCAGCCCGCGTACCGGCGCCTGGGATGTCGAGACGCTGAGCGCGCTCAACATCCCGACCGGTATTTTTCCGGAAATCGTGCCTCCCGGCACCCGGCTCGGCGCCTATCAGGGCGTGCCGGTGATCGCCGTTACCTCGCATGACACCGCCAGCGCGGTTGTTGCCGTGCCGGCCAGCCGCCCGAATTACGCCTATCTGAGCAGCGGCACCTGGAGCCTGCTCGGTATGGAGCTGAACTACCCGGTGATCAACGAGGCGAGCTATCAGGCGAACGTCACCAACGAGGGCGGCTACGGCGGGACATACCGTTTTCTGAAGAATGTGGTCGGGCTGTGGATCGCGCAGCAGTGCCGCGCCGCCTGGCGTCACGCCGGGGCTGAGTACAGCTATGACGATCTGACGCGCCTGGCGGCGGCGGCTGAGCCATTCCGCAGCCTGATCGACCCCGATGCGCCGGTCTTCAACGCGCCGGGCGATGATATGCCGGAGCGCGTCCAGGCGTTCTGCGAACGCACCGGGCAGCCCGTCCCGCAGACTGCCGGCCAGATCACGCGCGCGATCTACGAGAGCCTGGCGTGCAAGTATCGCTATACGCTCGATCAGCTCGTGGGCATCGCGCGGCGCCCGGTTGAGGTGCTGCATATCATCGGCGGCGGGGCGCGCAACGCGCTGTTGTGCCAGATGACCGCTGACTCGACCGGGCGCGAGGTTGTCGCCGGGCCTTTCGAAGCGACAGCGCTGGGCAACGGCATCGTCCAGTTGATCGCGCTGGGCGAGCTGGCGGACCTTCATGAGGCGCGCGAGGTCGTGCGCCGGTCGGTCGAAACACACCACTACGCGCCACGTCACTCCAGCGGGTGGGACGAGGTGTACGAGCGTTTTTGTAGAGTCGCAGGTGTGTCGAACGCGGAATAACGTGGATCGCGCTCTCAAAGAGGGTTTCGCTCGGCTGCTGATTGGCTTTCTCATGGCAGCCAGACCGAACAACGACGAACACCCTCTTGGCTATTAGCTAAAGACTAACTGCTAATTGCCGCCGCTGCTGCCTGCTCTGAACGCATTGAGGGGGAAAAGGGACAACGCCGATGAACGTGACACTTGCCTACGGCAAAACGGGCCTGCCGCTCGCGCTGCCGGACGACCTGGACGTGACCGTGATCGAGCCGCGCTATGTCGCGGGTCTGCCCAACCCGGCGGATGCGCTCGATCGGGCGCTCGCCGCGCCGATTGGCTCCGCGCCGCTGACCGGGCGCGTCCGGTCTGGCGACCGGGTAGGAATTGTCTTCAGCGACATCACCCGCCCGACGCCGAACGAGATCATCATTCCGGCGATCCTGCGCGCGCTGGCGCACGTGCCGGATGCGCAGATCACGCTGTTCAATGCGACCGGCACGCACCGCCCGAACACCGATGCTGAGCTTCGCCGGATGCTGGGCGACGACATCGTCGAACGGTTCCGCGTCGTGCAGAACGACGCCCGCGCCGAAGACGCACACATGTTCCTCGGCGAGACACCCGGCGGCAACGCGATCTGGTTGCTGCGCGAGTTTATGGCGTGCGATGCGCACATTCTGACCGGCTTCATCGAGCCGCACTTCTTCGCCGGATATTCGGGCGGCGGCAAGGCGATCATGCCGGGGCTGGCGCGGCTGGACACGATCATGCGCAATCACGGCGCGGCGCACATCGACGATCTGCGTGCGCGCTGGGGGATCACCGAGGGGAATCCGCTGTGGGAAGATGTGCGCGCCGCTGCGCGGATGGTCTCGCAGACGTTTCTGGTCAATGTGACGCTCAACCGCGACAAACAGATCACGGCGGTCTTCGCAGGCGATCTCGAAGCGGCCCACGCGCAGGGCTGCGCCTACGTCAAAGAGCACGCTATGCAGGCTGTCGCCGCGCCGTTTGACGTGGTGATTACCAGCAACTCCGGCTACCCGCTCGACCTCAACGTCTATCAATCAGTCAAGGGCATGAGCGCGGCGGCGCAGATCGTGCGCCCCGGCGGAACGATCATCATCGCTGCTGATTGCTGGGACGGCCTGCCCGATCATGGCGAGTACCGGCGCTTGCTGGCTGAGGTGCGCAGCACCGCCGACATTCTGAACATGGTCCGCGCACCGGGCTTTCAGTCACAGGATATGTGGCAGGTGCACGTGCAGGCGCTGATCGCGCAGCAGGCCGAGGTGCTGTTCTACAGCCACAACCTGACGGACGCGCAGCTTCGGGACGCGCTGCTGACGCCCTGCCGGGACATCAGCGCGGCGTTGGAGCAGCTACGCGCGCGCTACGGTGAGGGGATGACGGTCTGCGTGCTGCCGGAAGGCCCGCAGACGATCCCGTATGTGCGCTAGCGCAGCCAGCGCCTTCAAGAATACCAAGAATACACCGGGAGACTCAGCGCGAGTCTTCCGTTTTTTCGAGGGAGCAGCCGCGCCGCCTGCTGGATTTGCCCGCGCCGCTCACCGCCAGGGCAGGCGGTGATTGGCTATACTCTACAGAAGATGCAAGAGGCTGACACGTCACACGTCATATTTTGCCGACGAGTTTGAGGAGATTCCCCAATGTCGCTCCCGACCCTGGCAGGACTTTGCACCTACGAAGAGGCGGCGCAGCCCGGCTACAGCGTGGCGGACAACGTCGCGCGGATGCTGCGCTACGCCTGGATCGAGAAGCGCGCGATGGAAACCCAGCTCTACTGGATCAATCCGACGCCCGAATGGGAAGTCAAAGAGGCGCTCAGCCTGCACCTCTACCAGGACGCCGACCACGCCCGGCTGTTCCGCGAGCGCATCGGCGAGATGCGCAATCCGCCGCCGCGCATGGACGTCAGCCCCGACGAGCGGATCGACCGCTTCTTTGAAGAACTCTGGCGCGCACAAGGCACGCTTGAGAAGGTGGCCGGGCTGTATGGCGTGCTGAAGCCCGCGCTGCTCGACGCCTACCGGACGCACTACGACGCGAGCAATCCGCTGGTCGATCACCCGACGCGCCGCATGCTGCGCTTCCTGATCCTTGAAGAAGAAGACGCGCTGGCCTGGGGCCGCGCCGCGCTCGACGCGCTGATTACTTCCGACGAGGACCGCGCGCGGGCGGATGCCTGGGCGGGACATCTGCGCGCGTATCTCGACGCAGCGGGCGGGATCATGGGTGATCAACCCGCGCCGGAGTCCCTGCCCGCGCCGCGCGCGACTGAGGCGTTTACGCCGGATTTCTTCCCGCGCCGCGACGAGCGTTTTACCGGCCAGTGGAATTTCGTTTTTCCGCCGCATGAAGTTGCTCGCACGCCCGGTGTGCCGGTCGAGGAGAAGACGCTGGCGCTGATGTGCAAGCGCACGCTGGAGATGGATGTGCCTGAGGCGATGGCGCGCATGATCGCCGAGGCGGAAGACATGCCCTGGGCCTACTACGTCGAGATGTGCCGCCAGCTTTGGGACGAGGCGCGCCACGCGATGATGGGATCGGTCTACTTCGAGAGCAAGGGCGTCGATTGGCGGCGCGAGATTCCGCTGCATCCCGGCTTCGCGCTGCGGCTGAATCTGCATATGACGCCGCTCGAAGCCCACGCCGTGCTGTACACCATCGAGCAGAGCCTGATGCCCGCCAAGACGGGCAAGAAATATGAGTGGGAAGTGGCGGTGGACGCACACGACCCGCTGGCGACCGCCTTCCAGGACTACGACTGGGCGGACGAAGTGCTCCACGCGCAGATCGGGCGGCGCTGGCTGCTGGACGCGCATAAGCTCAGCCGCGACGAGATCGTGCGCCTCGGCCAGCGCATGGCGACCGAATCGGAGGGCGCGCTTCAACAGTACGAGTCACGCGGCGAGCAGGTCAACTGGTGGCCGGGTTTTGTGCGTGATGTGCTGGGGCAGGAGTCCGCGATGACCGACTACACGCTCGGCACGGCGGACCCGGTCTACCGCGCAGCGGAGTAGGGCTGTTTGCCAGATAAGACGCGGGCCGGTGTGTGAACCGGCCCGTGCTGACTCGCGTTACGCCTCGTAGCGACCTTCCGCCTCGACCAGCGGGTACAGCGCCTCAAGTTTCTCCGGCGCGACGCGCGGCGACACCGAGCAGGCGGTGCT
>JADLHR010000130.1 GCA_020848665.1 Anaerolineae bacterium | reverse complement strand
CGGCCCCAAGCCCCACCGAAACCCTGATCCCAACTGATGCACCTACAGCGACGGCCAGCCCCACGGCGACGCTGACGCCCAGTATCACCCCGACGCCGACAATTACACTCACTCCGACCGTGACTCCTACAGCGACCGAGACTCCGCTGCCAACCGCGACGCCGTTCGCGCCGAGCCTCTACCGGAACGACCAATGGGCGACGGTTGAGCTGCCACCCGCGCTGCGCAGCGGCCTGGACACGTCGTGGTACGCTTTTCTGAGCGTGAACGAGCGCGCCGACGTGACGAACCTGCTGACGCCAGTGGCTCCACCCGACGAGGAGACGTTGTATCTGATCAACCCGGCGACGCGCGAGCAGCACGAGATTCTGGACCTGCCCATAGCCACCGATACGCGCATTTACTGGGCGCCAGACGGGCAAAAGGTGCTGTTCTTCCGCGAACCGACCATGGCGGCTGACGGGACGCGGCTGGGTGGGCTGTACCTGCTCAATCTGCGGCTGGCGATTTTGCTGCGCGTGTTTGAAATGCCGGGGCTGACCCCGCCCGCGCTGACAGCCCTAGAGCCAGGATCGGCGGCAGGTGGCCCGGCCGACCTATTGCCGCTGGCGGCAGGCGGAGCGGGCGAGCACGTGCCGGTGTGGGCGCCAGACAGCGCGCAGTTCGCCATCACGCTGCAGGACAGCTACGACACCGACATCTACCTGGTTTCGAGCGACGGATCATCATTCCGCAACCTGACTAACGACGGTGCATTTGACTTCTGGCCGGCGTGGTCGCCGGACGGACGCCGGCTGGCGTTTGTGTCCGGACGTGCAGAGTGTCCATCGTGGGTGCCCGGCGAGCCGGAGTCGTGCTCCACCAGCGGGCATGCGCCCCGCGCAGGCGGCAACCTGTTCGTCGCCGACCTGCAAACCGAGCAGGTTCGGCCGGTTGGGCAGGCGTGGCTAAGCGGCCCGCCGACCTGGATCAGCAATCTCCAGATCGCGTACACGACGCAGAGCGCCGGCCCGGCGGCTACGTCGGAGGTGTGGGTATCCAACATTCAGGGTGGCACGACGCGCAAAGTGTCTGCGGACGAGGACGGGCTGGTGCTTGGGGTGGCCTGGGCGCCGGGCGGCTCGCGGGTGATTTACCAACGCTCAACTGAGCCGCGCGGGCTGGTCATGCGCGATAGCAACGGAGGGCTGATCAAGTCCAGCGATCAGTACACCTTTGCGCGCTACGGCTTTGCCGCCGGGTGGTCGCCGGCAGGTGACCTGGTGGCGATTGCCGGGCAGAACAGCCTGTGTCCATACGGCCTGATTGTCGCGCGCAGCGATTTAACTGTGGTTGCCGGGCCGCTGGCGAACGCGCGCGCCTGCTCGCCCAGTTATTCCCCCGATGGGCAGTGGCTGGCGTTTGCGGGAATCCAGCAGCGGGTGGGATACGATGACGGGCGTCTCGATCTCTATGTCGCGCAGCCGAACGGGTATGGCGCGACGAACCTGACCAGCCGCCTGCGAGGCGAAATCCGTGTTCTCGGCTGGGTAGGGCCGTCCCAGGCGTCCGGCGCGACGAGCAACTAGCGCAAGGCACATATCAAGGAGGCAGCACATGGCAGCGCGTACCGCGATAGTCACCGACAGCACCTGCAACCTTCCACCGGACCTGGCGCGCGAACGTGGGATTCACGTCGTGCCGCTGTATGTCGTCTGGGGAGCCGACAGCCTGCGGGATGGGATCGATATCCACGAGCGGGAGTTCTACGCCCGGCTGCGGGCCTCGGATGAGATACCGAAGACCTCGCAGGCGACCCCGCAGGACTTCGTGGCAGCCTTTGAGCAAGCTCGCGCGGCAACCAACGCCGACGAAGTGGTGTGCGTGGTGATCTCAAGCGCCCTGAGCGGCACTTACGCCTCGGCGATTTTGGCGCAGGATATAGTCGATTTCCCGGTGCATGTGATCGACACGCGCCAGGTATCGTGGGCGCTGGGACACGCGGTGCTGGCGGCTGCTGACGCGCGCGATAGTGGGGCCGCGCCGGACGAGATCGCGGCGACAGCGCGTGACGCGGCGACACGGCAGCAACTCGTATTCACGATCGACAGCCTGGAGCATCTCAAGCGGGGCGGTCGGATCAGCAGCGGCAAGCTGTTCGTCGGCTCGGCGCTGAACATCAAGCCGGTCCTGGTCGTGCGCGACGGCGTGATCGAGGCGGTCGAGAACGTCCGCACACGCAAGCGGGCTTTGCAGCAGCTTCCGAAGGTTGCTGCCGACGCTCTGGCCGACCGGCACGTGAAGCGCCTGTCCGTGCTGCATGCCGACGCCGAAGCTGAAGGGCGTGCGGTCCTCGCACAGGCCCGTGAGCAGTTCCAGCCAGACGAAATGATGTTTGCCTACGCGACGACGGTGTTAGGCGTGCACGCCGGCCCTGGCGCTGTCGGGTTGGTGGTGGAATGGAACGCCTGACATACAGGTTGCGCGCCGGGTTTCGCACATATCCCGCATCGAATCCCACATATGGTGGGTTATGCAGGATAACGCGGATAAATGTGGGATTTTTGCTCGTGTGCTGAGTTTCCGGGGACGTTTTTCCGCCTGCCCGCGTCCGCAAACAATATCCCACATATCCCACAATTCCTCGAAATAGATGTGGGATATGTGGGATATGTGGGATAATTCAGACGGAACTCACCTGCGTATCCACAACTTTCAGCTTTTCCAACACCTCGATCAAACTTGCTTGCCACTCGGCTTCAGGGCGCCCGTCCGCCGGGAGCCAGACGCCTGTCCGGCTGACACGCGTATTGTGGCCGAGGGCTTGCTGGAGCGCGCCGCGATCGATGTTGGCGAGGCAGGGCAGGCGGATCGCAATCTGGCCGTTCTCGGTGGCGATGGCGCTGGCATTGGCGCGCTGGGCCAGCAGCTTGACCCGAATCTGGAACAGCAAACCCTCGACTGCGCGCGGCAGCGTGCCGAAGCGGTCAGCCAGCTCGGCGCGCATCTCCTCAATCGACTCGAAGCGGTCGATCTCCGCGATGCGCCGGTAAAGCTGGATACGCAGCGAGGTTTCGGGGATATAGTGCACGGGGAAATACGCGGGCAGCGGAAGATCGATCGTCACCGTTTGCGCGGTGATGGGCAGGCGTGGAGCCTCACCCTCTCCCTTAAGATACCGCACGGCCTGGGCCAGCAGTTCCGTATACAGGTGAAAGCCGACCGCCGCGATGTGCCCGCTCTGGCGCGTGCCGAGCATATCGCCTGCGCCGCGAATTTCCAGGTCGCGCATGGCAATCGAGAAGCCAGAGCCAAGCTCCGTCTGCTCGCCGATCGTCTCCAGGCGAGCGCGGGCATCGAACGTCAGGCGACTGGTGCGTGGATGGAAGAAATAGGCGTATGCCTGATTCGCGCCGCGCCCGACCCGCCCACGCAGTTGGTAAAGCTGCGCCAGCCCGAACCAATCGGACCGGTCCACAATCAATGTGTTCGCGTTGGGAATATCCAGCCCGCTCTCGATAATTGTGGTCGAGAGCAGCACGTCGTAATCGCCGCGTGCGAAGGCGGTCATGATCTCCTCAAGCCGCCCCTCGTCCATCTGGCCGTGACCGACTGCGACACTTGTCTCCGGCACCAGCCGCCGCAGGTGCGCCGCGATCGCGTCAATCGACTGCACCCGATTGTGCACGAAATAGACCTGGCCGCCGCGATCCAGTTCGCGCAGGATCGCCTGGCGCACCAGATTATCGTCGTACGCGCCGACGTGGGTTACGACCGGCAGCCGCTCCTCAGGCGGTGTCTGGATCATGCTGATGTCGCGCACGCCGGTCAGGCTCATGTACAGCGTGCGCGGGATCGGCGTGGCGGTCAGCGTCAGCACGTCAACCTCGGTGCGAAACTGCTTGAGCTGCTCTTTGTGCGTGACGCCGAAACGTTGTTCCTCGTCGATGATTAGCAGGCCGAGGTCGCGGAACGACACATCTGGCTGAAGCAAGCGGTGTGTCCCGATCACGATATCGACCGTGCCCTGCGCCAACTCGTATAGAATCTGGCGCTGCTCGGCGGGCGAGCGGAAGCGCGAGAGCATCTCGACCTTGATCGGGAATGAAACGAGACGGCGGGCGAAGGTGTTAAAATGCTGCTGCGCCAGCACCGTCGTAGGGACCAGGATCGCGACCTGCTTGCCATCCATAACCGCCTTGAAGGCAGCGCGCAGCGCGACTTCGGTTTTCCCATATCCCACATCACCACAGATCAGGCGGTCCATGGGGTGGGGCGATTCCATGTCATCCTTGACCGCGCGCAGGGCAATCAGTTGATCTTCCGTCTCGACATACGGGAACGAGGCTTCCAACTCAGCCTGCCAGGGTGTGTCCGGGCTGAAGGCGTGCCCGGCGATGCTAGCGCGGGCAGCGTACAGTTCCAGCAGTTCGCGCGCTACTTCCTCGACGGCCCGCTGCGTACTCTCCTTGGCGCGCGCCCATTCCTGCGTCCCCAGCCGGTTGAGCGGCGGCTCGCGGTCGTCTGCCCCGATATAGCGGGACAGCCGGTCGGCCTGGTGAATAGGGACATAGAGCAGGTCGCTGCCTGCGTACTCGATGATCAGATATTCGCGCTCACTCCGGTCGATCACGCGCTTTTGCAGCCCGGCGAAACGCCCGATCCCGTACTCGACGTGCACCACGAAGTCACCCGCCTTGAGATCGGCGAAGGTCGCTTCGGGCGGGACGGCGCGCCGCTGGATATGGCGGCGCGGCTCAGGCCGCTGCCAGCCGAACAGTTCGGCGTCGGTCAGCAGGTGGTAGCGCCCCACGCCAGAGGTTAGAGTCCAGCCCTCGGCGAGTGTGCCTTCCACAAATGTCAGATCGTCGAGCGCAGCGGGCGAGGCGATCCGCGAGACGGGCGGGAGATAACGATCTTGTTCGCTCCACAACTCGGCGAGGCGCTGCGCCTGCTGGCTGACCACGATTGCGCGCTCGGACTGGCTGGACAGGCGGCGCAGCTCCTCCAGCATGTACCGAAGCTGGCCGCCGTAGCGCTGGCCCGGAGCGAACAGCTCACCCAGAACCACGCCATCAGGCGAAGACAACTCCGGGTCTGCGCCGAGGCGCAGCACGGCGCGGGTAGACAGTTCGTCCTGAAGCTCGTCCCAGGTAAGGTAGGGCAGTGGGTAATCAGGGGGGAGGCGCCCAGCAGCCAGCTTGTCGCGGCGGAGCGCGATCGCCTGTTCCTCAAGATCGGCCACGCTGTCGTGCAGCGCACCCCAATCGTCAATCACAATCAGCGCGTGTTCTGGCAGGTAATCAAGCAGCGTGGCCGGATGGCTGTGGAAGTAGGGCAGGTAGAATTCCAGTTGCGGGAAAGGGACGGCGTTCGCCAGCGGCTCCTGATCCGGCAGCGCGGACGTGACATCCTCTGCCGGGCTGGGCTGCTGAGCGAACCAGCCTGCCAGCCATTCCGCCGTATCCGGCCCAAACCGCGGCAGCGCCTCACGCGCAGGGGGGATCGCGACCTGCTCGATACTGGCCGACGAGCGCTGGCTGGCGGCGTCGAAAACGCGCAGGCTCTCGACCTCGTCACCGAAGAACTCGATGCGCACCGGCTGGCGCGCCGATACCGGAAAGATGTCGAGGATGCCGCCACGCCGGCTGAAGGTGCCCGGCTGGACCACGATTGACGCTGGCTCGTAGCCGTTTTGCATCCAGGTGTGCAGCAGGCTGTCCGGCGTGATGCGCGTGCCAATCCGCAGCAGGCGTGACGCGGCCCGAAACTCGCGTGCCGGGAGCGTTTTCTGCATCAGCGCCAGGGCGGATGTGACGATCAGCGGTGGCTGCGCGGACGCCGGTTTGGCGCCGACCGGAGGCGCCAGCGCGGCGAGCGTCGTGAGGCGGCTCTGGATCGCAGCGGACGTCCAGACCGAGCGCTCGTAGAAGATCGACGTTGGCTCAGCGAATCGCTCGGCGGCGCGCCCTGGCAGCCAGACGGGAAGCTGCTCCGCGATATTGTAAGCACGATCGACGCGTCCTGCGATCACGAGCACCGGCCGGGCGAGATCGGCGGCGAGCGCCGCTTGCACAAAGGGGCGCGCGGCGCGCAACACCTGCTGGTCAGGCAAGCCGCGGCCCTGGCGCAGATGGTCCAGCAACGTTCGATAGGACTCGGCCTGGCGCAGAAGCTCCAGAAGACCATCAAGGTGCATAAGCGTCGCGATCCGTTACGTCTTCAATCGTCCGACAGGCAATTCTTTCAGAGCGGCAAAGCTCAGTCGGGCGGGTGTGGCTGCGGCGCGGACCGGCCTTACGGCGAATCGCTCACCGTGTTGTTGAACTGGTTCATGACGGTTTCGATTCCGTCGCGGAGCCAGCTTTCAACCGCCGCCACTGCCCGCGCTACCGCCTCGGCGATAGCGGGTTCTTCCTCGGCTGAGAAACGTTGCAGCACGTAGGCCGCCGGGTCCATGCGGTCGGGCGGGCGCCCGATGCCAAAGCGGATGCGCGGAAAATCCTGCGTGCCGAGCTTGCGGATAATATCCGTCATGCCCCGGTGCCCGCCCGATCCTCCCTTGGGCCGGATGCGCAGCGTGGCCGCAGGCAGATCAAGATCGTCATAGATGACCAGAATGCGCTCCGGGGGAATCCGGTAGAATGCTGCCAGCCCCTGCACCGAGCCGCCGCTCAGGTTCATGAAGGTCTGCGGCTTGGCGACGAGCACGCGTCGCCCGGCGATCGTGCCTTCGGCCACGGTCGCCTTCGATCGCTTCTTCGCCTCGTAGCTCAAGCCATGCTCCCGCGTGAGCGCATCGGCGCAGCGGAAGCCGATATTGTGGCGCGTGCCGTGATACTCGCGGCCTGGGTTGCCGAGACCGACGATCAGGAAACGATCGGCCGCGGTGTGATTGGTGTCTCGTCTTATCCAGCGCATTCGATCACCGCTCGCCCGCCTCAATCGTTCCAGCCGCCGCCCCGCTCACCGGGACGCGGTCTGCCCGCACTGGCACGGCGCACACCACGATAAACGAGCAGCGCCGCGAAAACGCCTAATCCGAACAGACCCCCGGTACAGAACGCCTGCTGCACCCGTTCGAGATTCACGCGGCTACTGCCAGGCTCTCTCTGGAGCAGCCTGGGCTGGGCACCGGTCTGCTCCGCTTCATCTGCGATTGGCTCCACCGGGTTTTCAGACTCCGGGCGGCTGCTCGGTGGTTGCACGATGGGCGAGGTTGGCGAAGGGCCGGGCGTTGGCGGCAAAGCGCCGGGCGCGAGGCCGGCCGGGCCGCTCGTCGGAACGGGCGTCGGCGGGCTGTTGCGCACACGCAGGTTTGAGATAATCGCCTCAGCGTACGTGCCGTCGTCCAGGAAGACCCGCAGCCTCAGCCGGTAGACGCCGTCCGGAACTGCGCCAGTATCCCACGTGCCCAGCACGCCATTCTCCACCTGCTGCGCTACCTGCTCCTGAACCGGCAGCCATTGGTCGCCCGGCTCGCTGGCGAGATCGTATTCGAGCGTGTAGTGGTCGAAGCTGGCCGGATGATAGGCCGTGCCAGCGATGTTGATCGGCCCGAACAGTGACGCGCCTTCAGCCGGGGCGGTCAGCAGCGCCACCGCTGGCGTGCCCTGGGCGCCTGCTACCGCACTCGTACTGAACGCCACCGCGAGCACGAGGCCGCGCAGGCCACGGCCAAGCCAGCGCCAAGACGCCATACCGCTTCCCTTCAAGCGCGCGACAATAGATAACCGGTTAAGTCTAGCAAAGGGCTGAGACCCCTGCAAAAATCGCAACCAGATTCGTGCGCATGTCCAGCCAGCGGTCCGCCCTGTTCATTGATTTGGGGAGCGCGATGTGTTGAGGTAATTATGAAGCGTTAATGGAACTGCGTTGACAACCGCCTGGCGCTGTGCCATAATCTGCTACGTTCGACGTCTACACAGACGAGCACCCTCCACTTGCCATCTCAAACAAGAAGGAGGTGGTGTCGATGCAAGATAGTAGTACCACAACCGGCGCTGTGACACCCCTCCTTCAGGTGAACTAGTTTCACTTGTTGCAGGTGTCACAGCGCCCAGAACAGAAGGCCCCGGCCCCGGTCGGGGCCTTCGCTTTGTGGCAGCAGCGCCGCCTGCGCGCAGACGCGAATTTCTCTGATAATTCTCACTGGGATTTGAGGAGTTTCCTCGCGCAGTTCCCTTTGCTCGGAGCGGCTACTTAGGGGTACAATTCGGTGGGTCGTCTCCCGGACGGCGCGTCCATCGCTGCCACGCGAGACACCGCTTGATCGTGGTCATCGCGTTACCGTTGCGGCGCGGGTCGCCCGATGTCTCGGGCTTCGCCCATTAGGAGGGTGTCACCAAATGTTCCAAATGGACATCGAAGTTTTTGAACAAGTCATGATTTTTATCGTGCTTGGCACGGCCGGCCTTGCGCTCGGCTATGCGATGTGGCTGCGCAACTATATCATGTCCGCAGACAAGGGCACCGCCGAGATGCAGCGGATCTGGGGCTACATTCGCGACGGGGCGAACGCGTATTTACGCACGCAACTGCGGACCATTGCTATTATGATCGCAATCCTCACGGTGGCGATGTTTCTCAGCGTATACGTGGTTAGCCCAACGCCCGAGGCGAACGAATATTTCGATCACGACGAGGGCCGTGCGCAGCTTGTGATCGCATTTGCGCGTGCGCTGGCCTTTGTGATGGGCGCGTCATTCTCGGCGATGGTTGGCTTTTTCGGGATGAATATGGCGGTGCAGGGCAACGTGCGCGTCGCTGCGGCGGCAGAGCGGGGGGGGTACCAGGAGGCGCTGAAGATCGCGTATCGTTCCGGTACTATCACGGGGATGCTGACTGACGGCCTGGGGCTGTTCGGTGGCACAGTCATCTTCATCATCTTCGGCAAGGCGTCCCCCGACGTGCTGCTGGGCTTCGGCTTTGGCGGGACGCTGCTGGCGCTGTTCATGCGCGTGGGCGGCGGTATCTACACCAAGGCGGCGGACGTTGGCGCGGACCTGGTCGGCAAGGTTGAGGCCGGTATGGAAGAAGACGACCCGCGCAACGCCGCCGTGATCGCGGACCTGGTGGGCGATAACGTGGGTGACTGCGCCGGAATGGCCGCTGATATTTTCGAGTCGTACGAAGTGACGATCGTCTCCAGCCTGATCCTCGGCCTGGCGCTGACCGGCATCAACGGCGAGTTGTACTGGATCGTCCTGCCGCTGCTGGTGCGCGGCATCGGCGTGGTCAGTTCGATTGTCGGGACGTACGCCGTGTCGCTGTGGCGGGTGGACGACGCCGAAGAGGCGATGTTCAAGAGCTACGAGATTTCTTCCGGTATCACGATTATCTCTACGTTTCTGCTGGCGTGGCTGTACGCCGGTCAGTTGTCGTTGGCGACACTGGTGGCGGTTGGTGTGGCGCTGGCGGTGGTCTTCAACCCGCTTACCTCATACGCGACCAGCGCCAAGAGCAGCCGGGTGCGCACGATCGCAGCCTCGACGCGCTACGGGCCGGCCTCGGTCATCCTCGAAGGTCTATCGCTCGGCTACCTGTCGAGCGTGTGGGCGCTGTTCGTAATTGTCGCGGCGCTGACCGCTGCGATTCTGGTCTACAGTTTTGAGTTTCCTGCCGAACTGAAGCTGCCCGCCGTGATCATTGGCGCGGCGTTGTCGGTCTTTGAAATCGTGCGCGGGCAGCGGCGCGGGCACCTGGTCGAGGGTTTCTTCCACGCGCTGTGGATCATGGTGCTGGCGCTGTTCCTGGTCAGCATGCATGCGGTGCCGGATGTTCACCGCTACAGCTACATCCTGTTTGGCGTGACGCTGATCGGTGTCGGCATGCTCTCGCACACCGGCAACAACGTCAGCATGGACACCTTTGGCCCAATCTCGGACAATGCGAACGGCATTGGCGAGCTGGCCGGTATGGGGCCAGAAGCGCGCCAGATCATGGCCGACCTGGACGCTGCCGGAAATACAACCAAGGCGATCACCAAGGGGGTTGCGATTGGCTCGGCGGTGATCGCGGCGGTGTCACTGTTCGGCAGCTTCTTTGCCGACATCCAGCGTGTTCTGCCGGCAGGGCAGACGTTCGAGGAAGTCATTAACCTCGCCAACCCGGTTGTGTTCGTCGGCCTGCTGATTGGCGGTTCGCTGCCGCTGTTGTTCAGTGGCCTGCTGATCAAGGCTGTCAATCGCGCCGCCGGGCAGATTATGGCCGAAGTGCGCCGCCAACTGCGCGATCCGAAGATCGCCGACGGTACCAAGACGCCCGACTATGCCAAGGCGGTCACCATTTCAACGCACTCCGCGCAGACCGAGCTGATCCCGCTGGGCGTGATCGCGGTGGTGGCGCCAATCGCCGTCGGCCTGCTGCTCAAGGAGCAGGCGCTCGGCGGCTTCCTGGTCGGCGTGATCGCGACGGGGCAGCTCCTTGCCGTGTTCATGTCGAACGCAGGCGGCGCATGGGATAACGCCAAGAAGTACGTCGAAGACGGGAACTATGGCGGTAAGGGCAGCGAGAACCATAAGGCGTCGGTCGTCGGCGATACCGTCGGCGACCCACTGAAGGATACCGCCGGTCCGGCGCTGAACCCGATGATCAAAGTCATGAACCTCGTCGCGCTGATCGTCGCGCCGATTGTGGTGCAGTACAGCGGCTACGGCGCCGGTGTTGTCGTTGGCGCGGCGGCAGGCATCGCCCTGATTCTGTGGTCGGTTCGCCGTAGCGACCGCCGTATCGAGATGTCGGAAGATGCCGCAAGCGAGCGTGTCACGGAAGCGCTCGTTGCGGGCGACTGATCGGCGGGAACTTGCCCCGGCGACTCTTTGACGTTTGCGCGGCTCCCGGAACTCCGGGAGCCGTTTTTCTATCGCGCCCGGCCGCCAGGCGGCATGAGCAGGAGAGGACTATGACCACTGCCTACGCGACCGACCCCCGCTTTGCTCTGCACACGATCGAGACACACCCGGAGCACGCGGGTCGCCTGCGCGCGATCAACGATGCGATGGCGGCAACCGGCCTGGCGGCGCGGGTGGACATGCTCTCACCGCGCGAGGCGGCGCGCGAGAGCCTGCTCGCGGTCCACACGCGCGATCACGTCGATCGTCTGGCCGTGACGCAGGATCGCCCCGCGCGTATGTACGATCTCGACACGTATGTCACGCCGTACTCTTACGAGGCGGCGCGGCTGGCGTCGGGAGCTGCCCTGGCCGTGACCGATGCGGTGCTGAGCGGATCGGCGGCGAATGGTCTGGCGGCGGTGCGCCCGCCGGGACACCATGCAACTCCTTCGCGCGCGATGGGCTTCTGCCTGCTGAACAACATAGCAATTGCGGCCCGGCACGCGCAACGCCAACACCGGCTGGCGCGGGTAGCGATTGTGGACATCGACGTGCATCACGGCAACGGCACGCAGTCGATCTTTTTTGACGATCCATCCGTGCTGTTCCTCTCGACTCATCAATCACCGCTGTATCCTGGCACCGGGGCGCTGACCGAGACCGGTGATGGGCCGGGCGTCGGGACGACGATCAACATTCCGCTGCCGCCAGGGGTGGGCGATTACGGCTTTAGCGCGGCGCTCGACCGGGTGGTTATCCCCGCCGTGCGCCGCTTCGAGCCGGAACTGCTGCTGATTTCGGCAGGATTTGACGCACACTGGACGGATCCGCTGGCGCAGCTAGCCCTTTCGCTGGACGGGTACGACGCGGCAATGCGGCGGCTGGTGAATCTGGCAAGCGAGGTGTGCCTGGGGCGGGTGATCGTCGTGCTCGAAGGCGGTTATCATCTGCGGGCGTTGGCAGCGGGTTGGTGCAATACTGTCCGGGCGCTGCTCGGCGACGACCACCGGGACGATCCGCTCGGGCCGGCGCCACGCCCGAACGAGCCGGACATCGACGCTCTGATCGGGCGCGTCCGCAAGCTTCACAACCTTCCTTAATGCAATCTTCAGCCGTATTGCGCTTTTAGGCCGTGCAATGCATAATGAAAAAAAGCCCATTTCACCGATAAATACGCCTGGACATACCTGGCGAGCGTGAGAAGCGAGCGCATTATGGCTGAGATGATTACTCTGCGGGCCTACCTGAACGAGCTGGAATCAATGGTGGAGAATGAGTCTCCGACTGAGGTTGTCAGCCATTGCCGGTACCTTCTCCAGCATTATCCTCAGAACGTAGCCACGTATCGACTGCTGGGCAAGGCGCTGCTGCGCAAGGGCCACAACGAGGGCCTGCCAGAATACTTTGTCCAGGCGGCGGACATTTTCCAACGGGTGCTGAGCGTGGTGCCGGATGATGCCATCGCGCATATCGCGCTTAGCGAGATCCGCGAGCAGGAGGGATCGCTTGACCAGGCGATCTGGCATCTAGAACGCGCGCAGGATCAACTTCCTGGCAACGCCGTGCTAGACACCGCGCTTCGGCGGCTCTACAGCCAGCGCAGTGGGCATGAGCGCAGCGAAGTTGGCAAGCTGCAATTGACGCGCGGCGCCCTGGCGCGGCAGTACGCCAACAGCCAGTTGTATGATCAGGCGATCCTCGAACTGCGCTACGCGCTCCAGGCGACGCCGGGACGGGTTGACCTGCAGATTCTGCTGGCGAAGCTGCTGTGGGAAAGCCAGCATCAGCTTGAGGCAGGCGAGGTTGCGCTCGAGATTCTGAAGACGCTGCCATATTGCCTGGAGGCTAACACGCTGATGGCGCGCTTGTGGCTGGCGTATGGCCGCCCCTCGGACGCCCAGCCATATCTCGACCAGATCGAAGCCCTCGATCCATACGCGGCGCTGCGCATTCTTCGCCCCGGTGACGCCGGGCCTGATCCGAACCGCCTGGAACGGCTGGACTACACCACGCGTGCTGCGGTCACACTCTCTGCGGAGACGCCTGAATGGGTGCACGATCTGGACGATCTGGACACGTCGTTCGCGCCGTCGCACGAAGAAGACATTTTCGCGGCGCGAGGCCCGTCGCAGATTGACACCGAGGCGATTTTCGGTGACGTACTCGAGCCTGACGATCAGTCGGATTGGGTGCGCGGTCTTCTCACCCCTGAGCACGATGAAGTGCCAGGCTGGTATGGCGGCGCGACCGCCGACCGCGAACCGGAGCCGCCGCTGTCCGCGCCACTCGATGCCGACTGGCTGCCACTCCAGGACACGCTTCCGGCGGCAGCACCGGACCTGAGTCTGGACAAGGAAGCAGCAGGTGTGCCCGGCTGGCTCGCCTCATTCCCGGACACAGAGTTGCCTCCGGAGGACGCCGTGCCTGCTGACTGGCTCGACGGGGCGGGGGATGCAGCGGAAGAGTCTGACGTGGTAGTGGGCCTGCCGGAACCGGCGCAGCGCGAAGCACAGCCCGACTTTCCGGATGCGGCCGAGCCATGGACGCCCGACGGCCTGGTGACCGCGGAAGATGAGCCGCGCCCGGTGGACGGCGACTGGTTGTCCGACCTCGGCGTGGCTTTCCTGCCGGGAGAGCCGCTTCTGCCTCAGGAAGCCGCCGAGGAACCAGCGGAGCCGGTCGATTGGCAGTCTGATGACGGCGCTGCCGCTATCGCCATGCCTTCCGCCGAGGCGCTTGCCGGGCCGGACGAGGAGGACTGGGCGATTGGAGCTGCGCTGGACGAAGGCGCGCTGCCAACTATAAGCTGGCTCGACGCGGCGACGGCGGCGTCCGAGCACCGGCACGAGCAGGGCTTGAGCGCGCCTCCTGACGACGATATCGCCGATCTGGACCGCTTATTCGATGTTTTGAACGCGGCGGAGGCGGCAGGGGCAGCGCTGGACCTGGGCGAGCAGGGCGCTCAGCCTGCTGGACTGGACGCCGAGGTTGCCCCGGCCAGCGCGCCGCCCGACCCTGACGATTGGATGGCGCTGTTCGCCCGGCCAGAAGCGGGGCAGGAGGCTGCGCAGCCAGAGCCGCCAGCCTTTGACGAACAAGGTTGGGGGATGCTGCTCGGCGAGGAGCAGAGCGTCCAGGAACCTGAGGAGGCGCTGCCGGAAGCACCCGCCTTGTTCGGTGCGCTGGCCGAATTCCAGGACCAGCCATCTGATGCCGAGCCTGATGCCCAGAGCAGCGCGGTGGAGAGCGCCGGAGACTGGCTGACGGACTTCGCCGCGTTGGAAGACAGCCTGTATCACCACCTGAACGACGAGACGGCGTCGCAGGGCGAAGAAACAGTGCCTGAGGCTGCTGAATCAGAGCCAGACTGGCTGGCGCCTGCGATTTCGCTCAGCGCGGTCTCCGACCAGCTCGAAGCTGTACCGGATCAGGATCTGCTCAACGCTTTATCGCTCGCCGCGAGCGACTCCGATGCGGCTGACGATTGGCTGAGCCAGCTTGAAGACATGGCGGAGCCAGAGATCACGGCGGCGCAGGCTGAAACCGTTGCTGAGGATACCCTGCCAGAGGACGACATCCTGGCGATATTCGGTGAGGCGGCGGAGGTCACGCTCGCGCAGATCGATACCGATGAATTGGCCCCTGCGCCGCCAGTAGAACCAGTAGCGCAGATGTTCCCGCTGGCCGGTGAAGGTATTGTAGAGGACTGGCCGGATACTGAGGCGGATCAGCCTGCCGCCGAACCGGATGCCGAGCGCCCCGCGCTCTTTGGCCTGGCGCACGCCGTCAGACAAGCGCAGCAGGAGGAGGCGCCCGATTGGATGGCCGGGCTGGAACTTTCCGCTCCTGAGACGGGAGATGGAACCACCGGGGAACTGCTTGACGAGGCGTACGACCCGTTTGAGGGCGGCGATCCATCGAACGTGCCGGTTTACGAGTCGGCGGGCCATACCGGTATTTTGCAGCCGAACGAAGAACCCGACTGGATGCGCGCCTTCACGGGAGAGTTGACCTCGGGCGAAGAAGAGCCGGAGATGGCTGCGCTTGACTTCTCAGGCGCCGATCTGGTTGACGAGGAACCGGAGGACGCGCTGTCAGCGTTCGACGCTGCCGCGCTGGCGCGCGATGAGCGCCCGGCTGAGCCGGCACTGTCCCCTTCGTTTGATGCGCTGGAGTGGGATTTGCCAGGCGACGATTTCGTTCTTGGCATTGAGCCTGAACCGCGTACGGACACCGAGGCCGCGATTCCGGACTGGCTGAGCGCCATCACCCAGGCAACGGCGGATGAGGACGATACGCTCAGCCCGGATGCCCCTGAACTGATCGCGCTGGACGCCGGATACAATAGCGCGCCAGAATGGCTGCGCGAGGTCGATG
>JADLHR010000129.1 GCA_020848665.1 Anaerolineae bacterium | reverse complement strand
TCCATCCACGCGCCACGATCAGGGATCAGCTTCGCGGTGGCGAGGCGCCGGCCCGTCGTGCGGTCTTCCTCAGCGCCAAAGTAGACGCCGGGCGACCGGATCAACTGGCTGACGACCACGCGCTCGGAGCCGTTGATGATAAATGTGCCCTTCTCCGTCAGCCACGGAAAATCGCCCATGAAGATGTCGGAGGTCAACACTTCATCGCCCGCCGCGCGATTGACCAGCGCCACTTTGACGTACAGCGGCTTGGCGAAGGTGATATCGCGCTCGCGGCATTCTTCTTCGGGGTATTTCGGTTCCTCGAACCAGTAGCTCAGCCCGAACTCCGCCGCTTCAACGCTGCTGCCCGGGAAATAGAGCCGCAGGTTGCCATTGAAGCTCTCGATGGGGCTGATCTCGTCGAATAGCTCGTTTAGGCCCTCGTCGATGAAGCGCCGGAACGATTCCAGCTGGATCTCGATGAGTGAAGGCAGTTCGAGCACATCCGGAGTGCGTGCGTAGTTCTTCTCATCTAGCCGCCGCTGCATTCACTACTCCTCAAAGAGATAACCACCAACAGAGAAACCGGTGCAGGCCAAGGGGGATAGTGGAGAAATCGCCAGGTCTCCTCTAGAGTCGAACACGGACTGCAAGTCTGAGGTTGAGTTGGTTGCTGTTTGTCGACATCATGCGTTTGGGGTGCAAGAGAGATAAGTATAGCACGAATCGAGGCGATGTCAACGTTTTCTTGCGCCATTTTCCGCGCGTGGCGCGCCCCTGGCCGGTCGATTGCGTCTTGCAACTCGGCCCCACCATGCTATAATCGCCGCGCCTGACTACCGAGGAGAGTGATTGGACCGATGGAAGTTCAAGACGCCCTGCAATTCATCCAGATTCTGACATCAATCGCGCTGATCATCGTCATCATCCTGCAAGCACAGGGCCAGGGCCTTGGCGGCTTGTTTGGCGGCGGCGACAGCATGGGGATCACCAAGACGCGGCGCGGCTTGCAGAAGACGCTCTTCCAGATCACGGTCGGGCTTTCGATCGCCTTCCTCGGAAACGCGATCTTGCAGCTTCTGATCCAGTAACTGCCAAACTTAGCTGCCAGACTGCCAGAATCGAGCCGCCGCGCTGTGCTGGCGAATGTCAGCCGCAGCGCCAACTGTATAATCCAGACACGGGGGTGTGATGCATGCGCAGAACACCTCGTTCTGTTTCCGCCGGAAGTTCGCACCGCACCGTCAGGAGAGAGACTCATGCGCATAGGGCACCCTTCGGCGCTGGTCAGCCTGCTGCTCGCCGTCGTCTTCGCCCTGAACATTGTTCCCGCCCGCGCCCAGTTGGACCTGTCCACCGGGTCCGTCCTGGTCGAGGCGCTGGTTGGCGAGATTCGCAAGCTCAACCCTCTGCTGGCAGTCTATAACCCGGTCGATCGCGATGTCACCTCGCTCGTCTTCGAGGGGCTGACCGCGACGAATGCTTATGGGGAGATCGTCCCGCGCCTGGCCGCGTCGTGGGTTATCTCCGATGACGGCCTGCAATACATCGTTTCGCTGCGCGACGATGTGCTGTGGCACGATGGCATACCCTTCAGCGCCGCCGACGTGCTGTTTACGACCCGGCTGCTCAGCGCGCCCGATTTCCCTGGTGCGGCCGAACTGCGTGACTTCTGGCGAACAGTCGAAGTCGATGTGCTCGACGAGCGCACCGTGCGCTTCCGCTTGACGCAGCCGCTGGCCTCCTTCCCGGACCAGCTCCGCATCGGCATCGTGCCAGAGCATGCGCTGCGCGGCGTGACCGGTGAGACGCTGGCCGCGCACCCCTTTAACCTCGACCCCATCGGGACCGGCCCGTACCAGTTCGAGGCGCTGCTGGCGACAAGCGGGCAGTTGGATGGCGCCCAGCTCCGCCTGGCGCCCGTTTTCCGCCAGCGGCCCGAAGGTGCGACCGGCTACGCGCTGGAGCGGATCGTCTTCCGCACCTATCCCACCGCGCAGGCCGCGCTGGATGCGTTCGCGGCCAACGAAGTCAACAGCATTGGGTCTATCCCGCCCGATCTGCGCACCGAAGCGCAGCGGCTGCCGAATCTAAGCCTGTACACCGCGATCGCGCCTCAGATCGGCGTGCTGATCTACAACTGGGATCGCGACAGCGTCGGCTATGTGCGCAACCCGCGCATTCGTCTGGCGCTGGCGCACGCGATCGACCGGGCGACGCTGATCGCCGAGCACCTGCCCGGCGTGGCGATCCTGGCCGACAGTCCGCTGCTGCCGAATTCCTGGGCCTACGACCCCGCGCCCTGGCCCGTGTATGACCCGGCACGCGCACAACAACTGATGGAGACGGCAGGCGACGTGTTCGAGGCGCCCACGCCCAATCCGGACGAGACCCCCACCGCGCCACCTGAAGGCGAGCCGGAGATGGCGGAAACACCCGCGCCTGAAGGCGAGGCGTCCGCAGACGAAGCGTCCGCCGAAAACGCCGAAACGGCCCCTTCCCCGACCGAGGAGCCGCCGGCCACGCCGCACCGTGCGATGACGATCCTTGTGCCACGGGACCCGGCGCTGGAGGCGCTCGTTACCGATATCGCGGCTGCCTGGAGCGAGCTGGGGTTTGACGCCCGCGTCGCGCCGGTCACGCCGGACGAGTTGGCTGCTCGCCTCGATGCGGGTGACTTCGATATGGCGCTGGTCGAGCTAAGCTTCGAGCCATACGCCGACCCCGATCCGTATGTCTTCTGGCACCAGGGCCAGCGCGAAGGTGGACAGAACTACGGCGCGATGGATGACCGCCGCATCAGCGAGGCGCTGGAGATGGCGCGCCGCGAGCC
>JADLHR010000128.1 GCA_020848665.1 Anaerolineae bacterium | reverse complement strand
TCCTGGACGGGCGGCTGCTCAATCAGCGGCTGCTCGACCGGCGGCTGCTCGACCAGCGGGATCGCTTCTGGCTGCGCCTGGAGCGCCTGTATTTCTGGCTGGGTCGGGACGATCTGTGGCGGGGCCTGGGTCGGTGCGTCAGTCGGCACGACAGCGATCTGCGGCGGCGCCTGAGTCGGGATGACCTCCACCGGCGGCAGCGCCTGGAACGCCTGGACGCCTGGATTCACGTTGATGTCAAGGTACGCCTGGTTGTTGCCTTCGTCGCTTTCCGCGACCATGTTGCCGGTGTCTACCGTGACCAGCAGGCGGGTTAGCCCCGGCGTGTCAAAGGTCACCGTGACACCGCCCGCCGGGACCTCAACTTCCTGCCCCGGCGCCAGCCCGGCGACAAGGCCCAGATCGCGCGGCTGCTGGCCGAGGACCGCTGCCGCCATGTTGAACTGACCGGCTGCCGTCCCGCCGTTGTTGCGGACGCGGATGATATATGTCGCTGAGATGGCGCCGCTGGCGTCGAGCGTCACGTCGCGCGGACCTTCCAGCACGCTGAGGCGCAGGTCAGGCGGAGCCGGCGTAGCCGTCGCGCCGGGCTGCGTGGGCGGCGGTTGCGTGGGCGGCGGCTGCGTCGGCGGCGCCGGAACCAGGGCCGGGCCAACCCCGGCGCAGTTGCCCATCTGCGTCGTGTAGACGGCGCTGATCCAGCCGGTTCGCCCGCCGCTGCTGACCAGCCACCACTGGCCGTCCGGCTGGTTGGCGTAGCCGATGATCGGCGGCTCGTCGCCCGCCTGGAAGGTCAGGATGATGTCGTAGACCGTGCCCGGCCCGGTGCGGAAGCGCAGCGGCGTGTTGATGCGGGCGCGGCACTGCGGGTTGTAGACTGTCGGTATAACGCCGGGCAACGGCGTCCCGACCCCGCCCTGTCCGGCGTCGAGCGGACCTTGCACGTTAACCTGAAGCGGCGCCGACTGGCCGGTCACGCCGCCGCTGTAGGCGCGCACGATTAGCGTCAGCGTGCCGCTTTGCTGCGGCGTGTAGTCGAGCACGACGGTCAGCTCCTGCGGGCGCAGGTTTTCGGCTGGTGGCTGGGTCGTGACCGGGATGTTATTTACTAACAGCTCGATCTGGGTGATCCCCGATGGGGATTTCGCCAGCGCCTTGACCGAGAAGCGCTGGCCCTGGACGAGCGTCGCGCCGCTGACAGGCTCCAGAATCTCGACGGTCGGACGCTCGACCTGGGCCGAAGACGCCGGGGTTGGCTCCAGCTCGCCTCGCTGGAGATTGCAGGCCAGCGCCGCCAGCATCAGCGCCGCGAGCACGATCAGCGGGCGCCAAAGCGCAGAACGGATTGTCATGGGATAGCTCCTGAATCGCGCGAGCGCGATCGAGATGGCATCAGCATCATCAAGTTCTCTCAAAACAGGCTGCTTCCAGCGCGCTGTCCGCCTCAGCATCCTGCTGGACGCGCGGACCGGCGCCGCGCTGAATGATTAGCTGCATTGTAATTCAATTGAAGGGGACTGCAAACCTTTGTCAGGCGAAAACCCGTTACCCGTCAGCGAACCGTGGGCTTCTAGCAGGGCAGCGACCGCTGCTTCGCCGGAGCCGAAAAACCCCCGCGTGAGGCAGGGGTTTGGACAGTCGGCGGAAGGCGGCGCGGCTCAGTCGAGCGGCTGCTTGTAGATGATGTAGCGCCCCATGTCGTCGCCCTTGGCGATGCACGACGAGATATCGACTTTGAACTCGTGCCCGCCCGACACCCAGCGCAAACCTTCTTGCAGCAGCCCCTGGCCGACATAGCACACCGGCCGGTCAGCTTTGCGGTTCCAGCACATCGGGCAGCGCTCAAGGGTGTAGATATATTTGTCGCCGTCGTCGTGCACGTTCGAAATCTGATCGGAGAACTGCGTAAAGATGTTCGCCATCGCGGGCAGGCCGATCTTCAGCTTGGCGGTTAGCGGCAGGACCTTGAAGGCCAGGTCGCCCACGCCCGCCAGCGCCCCGAAGCCGCGCAGCGCGTCGGCGAAGGTCGCGCGCCCGGCGCGCAGCGCCAGCCCGCGCCCGCCGCGTGGCCCATACATCTCTTCGAGCGCGACGCACAGCGCGGTGAAATAGGCGAAATCAAATTCCTTCTCAAGATTATCAGGGGGATAGTTGTTAATCAACTCGGACAGGCCCGCCAGGTGCAGGATCGCGTTGAGGCCATTTTTGCCCATGACCTCTTCCAGCGCCTCAATCGTGATCCGGGCAAACTTGTTGGGATAGTGAAATCCGCTTCTTTCCGGTGGCATCGTGCCTGGTCCTCCCGTCGAAGTAAGGGGGTGAGCTGCCGCGAAGCGCTCGCCGCCACGCATCAGTATACGCCATAACGGTCGGCCCGCCATTCCATGTGCGCGGCCGGACGCAGCAAGCACCGGGTATTATAAGGATAATCGGAAATTCCGCGAGTGGCCTTTATGGTTTATCGATGAACCTCACCCCTAAATCCCCTCTCCGCACGCAGAGAGGGGGTGAGGTTCGCGCTCAGTGCGCGGCGACGATCGGGATCGCGTCGTCCAGGCGACGCTGCTCGGTGGCGAGGCGCCCCTGCATGCTCCACGGGCCGGTCCAGATGACCGTGACCGGGGCCAGACTGCCGCGCCAATCCTGCGAATTGTCCTCGAAGAAGACCAGCTTATTCTGCGGCGTGCGCCCGCGCCACTTGCCCTTGTGCCGATCCTCGACCAGCACCTCGACCGTCTGCCCCAGAAAGCGGCGATTGATCTCGGCCGCAATCTGCGCCTGAAGCATCTCCAGCGCAGCGTGACGGCGCTTCTTCTCGGCGTCCGGCACATCGTCCGGCATCGTCCGCATGCTGACGGTATGCGGGCGCGGGCTGTAGCGCGCCAGGTGCACCTTGTCGAGCTTCAGCTCGGCCAGCAGATCATACGTGC